>CAMUFS010000062.1 GCA_947088195.1 uncultured Clostridia bacterium | reverse complement strand
TAAAAATTCATCTAACCTTCCATTTCCTCCCACTGTAAGCAACTTATATTTTTTCGATATTTTTTGAAGACTCAAAAGTATTTTAATTAAAAAAGAAGTATTTTTTTCATCACCAAATCTTCCAACAAATCCTAACACAATATCTTCTTCTTTAAATTCACAGGCACGACGGATTTTCTCACGAATTACCTTATTTGATTGAAAGTTTTTATATGGAATTGCGTTGGTAATCACATTTCTTTTATCAAAGCTTTGTCCCCACATCCATTGTCCTGCCCGGATTCCACATGACCATTTTTCTACAGATAGTTTTCGAAGATAGCATTTATTTACTGTATCAAATATTTTTCTTACTATTCCTTTTGGAGTTGCGCTTGAATGAGAATGAGCGATAACTAAAAAACCCTTTTTTAGTGGAATTAAAATTGGCAGCAAATTTGCGGCTGACTGCATATGAACATGAATTATATCATATTTTTCTTTCTCAATTAATTGTTCCATTTCTTTTCCTGCTTGTATTGGGTGCTTTTTATAATTAGCAATATGATATATTTTTCCGCCTAATTTATTGATATTTTCAGCAAATGAAAGTCCCTCTCCATATATATCAAGAAAATCAAATTGAACTATATTGCGATCCATATAGGAAAAATAATTAAATACTATATTTTCAACCCCACCCGGATTTATACTACATCCTATCTGAAGTACTTTTATCATTATCAAGCTCCCTCAATTAAATTCTAATGGTGTAATATGTTCTTAAAAACCCATCCCCTTATCCTACAGGGAATTAGTGAAACACATATCTGAACTGCCAAAGTATAATAATAATCCCATCGACTGATATAACCTGTCTTAAGAATCTGTCTACGCCCATTTCTGTATTTTAGAAAATAGGAAAATCCACCTCTGCGTTTATACATATCACTGCCGATTCGAACAAAAACTAATGGTTCTGCAATATTTTTACAATTTGCACCCTTTTGCATCATATGTACCCATAAAAGTGAATCTTCCATCAATAAACAAGTTTGATAATTTCCAGCAGAAAGTACGACAGATTTTTTAAACATCACTGTTACATGGTTAAATGCATCACGTCTTTTCTGGTATCGTTTTATTTCCTTATCTACAAGAGGTACCTTTCTTCTGGCAACAATATTTGCCGGATTTTCCTCAAATTCATAAATATAACTTCCACATATATCTAATTTGGAATCTTTTTCAAACATAGCAAGCTGTTTTTCAAATCGATCTCTTCTCGCTACATCATCTGTATCCATCCGGGCAATTAATTCATTCTTGCAGACCTTTACTCCTTCTGCAAGTGCATATCCAAGCCCATAATTCTTGGAAAACGATACAATATGAAACAATTCAGGATATTTTACCACATATCTCTGAAGTACCTGAGCTACCTCATCTGTTATAGGTCCATCCTTCACAATTACAATTTCATCTGGCTTTACGGTCTGCCACATTAGGCTTTTTAAGCAAAGCTCAAAATACTCTGCTTTTTCACTAATATATAATGACATTAAAACTGAAAACTTATTATTCTTACCCTTTGGTACTTCTTTTCTATCCATTTCTCTATGAATAATCCTTTCCCATCACAGCCAAAATTGTCCGAAAACAAGTCAGCAAATCCTGCCATAAACTAAACTGCTGGATGCTTTTCAGATTCCATTCCATCTTAGCAGGCAAGACCTTTTCTATATATGCCACATCCACATTCTCTACACAATCCAATAATTTGTTTTCCTCTTTATAACGAATACTAGCTTCACTTGTCACACCTGCCGGCAAAAGCAATGTCGCTCTCATCGCTGGTGTATATTCTCTAACATACCTTACAATCTCTGGCCGCGTTCCCACAAAACTCATATCTCCAACAAATATATCAATTAATTGTGGCAATTCATCTAATCTGCTTCTTCGCAGCCTATTGCCAACCTTTGTAATGCGAGTATCATTCGATATTGTTATCGCTGTACCCATCTGATCTGCATGATTTACCATTGTTCTAAATTTATGAATTTTGAATTTTTTACCATTTTTTGTCACTCGCTCCTGACGATAAAATATTGGACCCCTAGAATCCAATTTAATTAGCACAGCAATCACAAGCATAGGAACACTAAAAACAACTAACAGAAAAAAACTGATTACAATATCAAACACCCTTTTTACGATTAAACTCCTTCTCTTTTTATCCAATATGTCATAATAAAATCTAACTTCTGGATTTTTCATAAATTCAGGAAGATCATCCCAATTTTTTAATATATTATTTTTTATGCACATCTATTTTCAACCTATTTTACTTTGTTTATATTCCTCACAATATCTCCAAATTGCTCTATTATATAATCCACATCACTATCGCTTAATAACGTATGTAGAGGTAAAGATATTAAATTTTTATAATATTCATATGCATGTGGAAATTCTTGTATCTCCCAGCCTAATTTTTGATAAGCTGTCATAAGCGGAAGTGGTTTATAATGAACGTTACATGCAATTCCTCGATCTGCTAAACGTTTTATAATTTCTGAACGCTGTTCACATGTAATTCCCGGTATTCTTGCTATATATAAATGCTTGCTTGACTCCCACCCACTACTGCTGTGAATCAAATGCTTTATTCCCAATATTTCCATAGCCTTATCATATTTTTCTATTATCTGTTTTCGAATTTCCAATAATTTTATATACCTATCAAGCTGCCCTAATCCAACTGCTGCCATTACATCTGTCATATTACATTTATACCATGGACCAACAATATCATATTCCCATGAACCAGCTTGTGTTTTTGTAAAAGCATCTTTGTTTTGACCATGTAAAGACAACAGTTGATAATAGTGATATATTTCTTTATCAGAAACTGCATTCATTCCCTCATAACAGGATAATGGCAGCTTCCATGTGCTTGCTCCCCCCTCTGCCGTAGTAAAATTTTTTACCGCATGAAAAGAAAAGCTTGTAAAATCTGCAAACTGTCCAGCATAAAGCTTTCTGTCATCCTCCATTCTCCATGCGCCGAGTGCATGGGCACTATCTGCAAAAATTGCCACACGATGCAGCCCTCTTTGCAAGCGGCTTGATAAATCCTGTAACCCATCACTATGATCACAAAGGGGAACAAAACAATCCCTCCTGCTCTCTACCGCCTCTTTTAACTTCTTATAATCACAGATAACACCAGCTAAATCTACAGCAATTACTGCTTTTGTCTTCGTATTAATTGCCCTCGCTACTGCATTATAATCCATCTCTGGAGTATGCGTATCCTCTGTTCCCTCTGAACTAACTGTGTCCACAAATATTACTTTTGCACCAACATGCATTGCTGCTGCCGCTGATGCTGTATAGGTATAGGCAGGAACAATCACCTCATCTCCGGGTTTTACTCCAAAAATCCTTAAATTTAACTCTTCCGCTGCTGTTGCAGAATTAAGACATACCACTTTATGATCCCACAATTCCACATCAACATCTGTTGGATATATAGAATCACCCGTATGAATATATGCTGCAAGCCGCCTTTCCAATAATTTAGTTCGTGGACCCGTTGTAATCCATCCAGAGCGAAGAGCATCTGTCACTTCCGCAATTTCTCTTTCACTAATATCTGGCGGACTAAATAAAATTCTGCGTTTTTCTACACTATCCTCCATTTGTATCTACCTAATAACTCTCCCTTTAACTTTTTAAAACTATAACTATACCCAAATAACTCCCAGTACAACTAGCCAAATGGCTTCTTCGAAAATATTAATTCCAAACTATTTTTATTTCCGGGCGGCACTGTACCCACAAAATTACTCACAAAACATCTTCTAAAAATAATAATTTTTCATTTTTTATTTATTCTCAAAAGGTATACTTTTTGAGAATCTTATATCCTTTGTGCATATTGTATAAACATTCCTAAAAAAATTACTTGCAAAACCTATAAAATATGGTAAAATAGCACATAAGAAAACTACTCCGAAAAAGTATACTTTTTCGGAGTAGTTTTTGTATCTATCACTACTCTAAACTACATTATAATCACTGACAAAAACAAACACGAATTTTCTTAAATTTATCCCTACCACTTTCCTGTTTCGACATTATATGTTATAATAATAAAACGTACATTAGTACGATATACCTTTTATCAGCATATTTTCCATATATCTGATAATGAATTATCTATTTACATTACAATAAAATACTAAGGAAAGTGAGGAATTTTATGGATAATCAAGTGCAAACTGAACCTCCTGTAACACCGATACCAATAACCTCCGCTCCAAGAAAACGAAAATCTTCGAATCGTTTCAAATCTTTTATTATGTGGAGCGAATTTATCCTGATTATCCTGCTTATCGCAGCGATTGCAGTAACTACATTTCTCCACCGCAAGCAGCTCAGTGATTCTATGCTTCAGATGTCCGCTGAACAGAAGGCTCTCTCAGAAGAGCTTGCCAATCTTGCAGATTCTGTGGAACGCATGGAAAAGCTCCAAGAATCCTTGGTGCGCTCTGCCGCTGATGAGACAATTCTTACTTATGATGATACTGGAACAGAGGTACATATCCCAATCCTTGCAGGTGTTCCGCGACATAATTATGATTGGACCTGCATACAGAATAAAGACGGCTTTAAGAACTATATTGTAGATAATCAAGTGACATCGTTCCGTGGTATTGATGTATCTAGTTTTCAAGGAACCATTGATTGGAATAAAGTGAAAGCATCCGGTGTTGATTTTGCTATGATTCGTGTTGGATATCGAGGCTATGGCACGGGTGCAATTATGTTAGATGATAACTTTGACACAAATATACAAGGCGCTCTTAATGCAGGAATTAAAGTAGGAGTATATTTCTTCTCTCAGGCTATCACTGAGGAGGAAGCTGTCGAGGAAGCCAAATTTGTTCTGGAGCATATTAAAGATTATGATATAACCTATCCGGTTGCCTATGATATGGAATTAATTACGCATGATACCGCCAGAACAGACACGTTGACCGGAAGACAAATCACCGATCACACGATCGCCTTCTGTGAAGCAATTAAAAATGCAGGCTACAAAACTTGTGTGTATTCCAACCGCCGCACTTTAATCCTCAAGTTGGACCTCAGCCGTTTGACTGCTTATGATACATGGTATGCCGCTTACGTTGGCTATCCTGATTATCCATACGATTTTAAAATGTGGCAGTTTACTGATTCTGGCTCTGTGGATGGAATTGAAGGCAATGTTGACATCAATATCAGTTTTATTGATTATTCCGCAGAATAACATTTTTTGGAGGCATTATGAATATAAAAAAAATATTACTTTCTGCCGCTGCCTTGTTCTCTGCTGCTGGTGTTCTGATTTCCTCCATGCTGGGAAGTCAGAAGCCATCCGATACCCAAGCTCCAAATTCTGTGGCTTCCAGCTTGGAGGTTCATTTTATCGATGTCGGGCAAGGTGACTCAACCCTTATTTTATGTGGCGACGAGGCAATGCTAATCGATGCCGGAGAGAATGATAAAGGTACCTTAGTGCAAGACTATCTGACTGCTCAAGGTGTAAAAAGCCTAAAATACATGATAGGAACTCATCCTGATTCCGATCATATTGGCGGCATGGATGTTATTTTATATAAGTTTGATTGTGAAACAGTAATTATGCCAGATGAGGCAAAGAACACCGCCACTTACCGTGATGTGATAGACGTTATGAAAAACAAGCGCTACACAAATACTCTGCCAGAAATTGGCGCCTCTTATCAACTGGGAGATGCAGAGTTTACCATACTATCTCCCGCACACAATTACGATAACAGCAACAATAATTCTGTTGTTATCCTATTAACACACGGGGAAAATCGTTTTCTTTTTTCCGGGGATGCACAAGAGCCTGCAGAAGAAGATATTTTAAACTGTGGTATTTCTTTAAAGGCAGATGTCTATAAAGCGGGACATCATGGCAGTAGTACCTCCTCCTCAGAGGATTTCCTAAATGCCATATCGCCTACCTATGCTGTTATAAGCTGCGGGGAGGATAATTCCTATGGCCATCCACATGCAGAAGTTTTAAACAGTTTTCGCATGATGGGCGTACAAGTATTTCGCACAGATGAACAAGGCAGTATACTGGCAAAAAGCGATGGCAAAACCATTACATGGAATTGCAGTCCTACAGAAAGCTGGCTAAGTGGAAATGGAACCCATGTTGCGGACGTTCCTGATCCAGATGCAGTAAATACTTATGTCTGCAACAGTAATACTAAGAAATTCCATTATCCCGACTGTCCCTCCGCCAAAGATATGAAGGAAGAGAATCGTGTCGAAATAAAAGCAACAAGAGCTGAGATGATTAAGCAGGGATATGAACCTTGCAAAGGGTGCAAGCCATAATAGGGGCTGCACCCTTTTTCTATTTATGTTATGGTATTAAATTATAATTATATTTTCTTGACAATCAGAATCATTTTTATTTCTCAAAACACATATGATTCCTATTGACATATATTAGTAACAACCTATATGTAAAAAAGGAGAAACTATGAAAAAGGGAATTGATGTCTCCCATTTAAATGGAATAATCGATTGGAAAAAAGTAAAACCTCAAATTGATTTTGCTATGCTCCGTGCAGGTTACGGCAATGATCATATAGATGAAGCACTTCATTCCAACGCTTCTGCCTGTGAAGAATTAGAAATACCCATTGGACTATATTGGTTCTCTTATGCTTACACACCAGAGATGGCAAAACAAGAAGCTTTTGATTGTCTTAAACAAGCAAAAAAATACCAGATTGATTTTCCTATTGCTTTTGATTTTGAATATGATTCCATACGATATGCTAAAAAAAATAACATAGCTATAACAAAACAGCTTGTTATGGAACTCGCAATAGCATTTTGCAGTACAGTTAAAAATCTAGGCTACTATGCAGCAATCTATACAAACAGAGATTTTTCTGAACGTTATTATAATCTTACAGAGCTTGAAAAACAAGGCTTTCTTATCTGGTATGCACATTATGGAGAACATGCAGAAAGAGATAATATAGCACTCTGGCAGTATAGCTCAGATGGACATATCGATGGTATTAGCACAAAAGTTGATATGGATTATGCACTTAGAGATTTTTCTAAACAGACATTTGGATGGCAGAGACAGGATGGAAAATGGTGGTACAAACGTCAGGATGGCAGCTATCCGGCAAATATATGGGAAAAAATTAATAATGTTTGGTATCATTTTGATACCGAGGGTTATATGCAGACCGGATGGCTTCAGGACAACGAAAAATGGTATTATTTAAAACCCTCTGGTGCCATGGCATCAAACGAGATGTTAACCATAGAAAGTGCTCTATATGGAAAAGAAAAATATGTATTTGCACAAGAAGGTCATATGATGTGTACCAATGATAGAGGTGCATTAGAGTAGTGCATTAGAGTAAAATATACCCCTTTACATTTTTTTTATTCTGATCTATAATATAGATTAAGCTTTCAACTGCCCAAATACAGTGACGGGAAGAAGTAATAACAATCCCATAACTTCAGAGAGCAGCCGGTTGGTGTGAGGCTGTAGTTATGCTGTTATGAATACATCCCTAAGTTGCAGCCTGAACAATTTTTAGTAGGGTTTGACGGGAGCGCCCGTTACCGCGCAGGGTGTTAATGGACACTCATTGAGTGAGAAATTGTGAGATTTCTCTAATCCAGAGGTGGTACCGCAGAAATTGCCCTCTGTGTCTTAGGACACAGAGGTTTTTTTATGCGCAGACCTGTGCAGAGGAAATATGCCACCAACGTGGCGCACAGGTCGCGCGGCGAGTAGGTAGATAAAGACTTCCCTACTCGATTGCACACAGGCTCCTAAAAAAGGTATGTCAGCTAAGCTGACGGGTGCCCGAAGTACTCATCTAATTTGCGTCCGCGCCGCATTCGCAAATTATATATTAATAAAAGCGGTGCAGAAATGAGGTTATCTATGAAAATCTATGATGAATTAGTCGCCAGAGGTCTGATCGCTCAGGTGACAGACAAAGAAGAAATTGAAAATCTAATTAACAATGGCGGTGCACGCTTCTACATTGGATTTGATCCCACCGCAGATTCTCTTCATGTAGGACACTTTATGGCACTGTGTCTGATGAAGCGCTTGCAGATGGCAGGCAATAAGCCGATTGTGCTGATCGGAGGCGGAACCGGATATATAGGAGATCCATCTGGAAGAACAGACATGCGTTCCATGATGACACCAGAGATTATTCAGCATAACTGTGACTGTTTTAAAAAGCAGATGGAGCGCTTTATAGAATTTGGAGAAGACAAGGCAATTATGGTAAATAATGCTGATTGGCTTTTGCAATTAAATTATATTGAACTACTTCGCGATGTCGGTGCTCATTTTTCTGTCAACACAATGCTGCGCGCAGAATGTTACAAACAAAGGATGGAAAAAGGATTATCCTTTTTGGAATTTAATTATATGATTATGCAGGCATATGATTTCTACCATCTTCATAAACATTTTAATTGCAATATGCAATTTGGCGGTGACGATCAATGGTCTAATATGTTGGCTGGAACGGAGCTTATAAGACGAAAAGACGGAGACGATGCCTATGCAATGACCATCAATCTTCTTCTCAATTCAGAGGGCAATAAGATGGGAAAAACAGCAAATGGCGCTGTATGGCTTGATCCAGAAAAAACATCTCCTTTTGATTTTTACCAATATTGGAGAAATGTTGCAGATCAAGATGTATTAAATTGCATACGTATGTTGACCTTCCTTCCATTGGAGGAAATCGACAAGATGAATGCCTGGGAAGGACAGGAATTAAATAAAGCCAAGGAAATTCTTGCATTTGAATTGACAAAGCTTGTTCATGGCGAGGAAGAAGCATCCAAAGCCCAATCCGCTTCTCATGCACTTTTTACCATGGGAACAGATGATTCCAATATGCCATCCACTCAGCTTTCAGAAGAACAGCTTAATGCTGGCTGCATCAATATTCTTGATCTTCTTATTGCCTGCAAGCTTGCATCCAGCAAGAGCGAGGCAAGACGACTGGTGACACAAGGAGGTGTCTTTGTCAATGACGAGAAGGTTCCAGCTATAGAATTTTCACTGACAACAACACAACTTAAAGATGGCGTAAAACTTCGAAAAGGAAAAAAAGTATTCCACAAAGCATTTCTTGCATAAAATTAGATTACGATTCCATCAGCCGAAGCACATGAAAAAATTGTGTTTACATCAATCTTTTCATGTGCTTCGGCTGAATCACAAAAAATATCTATTGTTGTGCTAATACTAAACATCCATATCATCTACAGGAATCCATGCCTGTCCAAAATCAACATCCTTAAATAGTGCCGCAAGTCCTGTAATCTGCTTAAGCCTCAACACTTCATCCCGATCCATGCCAAGATGCTTGGCAATCCACGCATCAGAACGCCCCAACTCATGAAGCTCTTTTACAATATTACTCATCAGATCAACATCATGTCTGCCACGCGCTCGGTTATGCCGAATCGTACTTGCCATTCTTTGATCTATTGGTTTATTTATAACAGAAACTGGAAGTAATCCATTCTCCCTCTCATAAATATCCGCATGTTCCAACATAATTCGATATCGATGGAAGCCATCCACAATAATATATCCATCCTCCGCCTTGTTATAATAGCAGACAATAGGCATTGTATAGCCATCTGCTTTAATACTTTCATACAAAAGCTTCATCTCTGGCGGTGCCACCGCATTTGGATTATAGGTGTTGGGATGTATTTTCTCAATGGGAACTGCCTGAACTTGATATACAGGACTTTTATACTCCATAATCCATATCCTCCACACTTTTATATTTAGATCGAATATCATTAATATAATTTTGCTGCTCCTTTGTCATGGCAAATCCCATAAATCGACAAGTATGATCATTTTTTAAAATACAATAACACATACGCTTCCAACTTGGAATATCCTTTGTTGTCTTAATATCATCTGTCTCATCTGGAATCTTTCCGACAAATACAACCCTTGATTTTTTGCTCAATGTATAATTTGATACACCATTTCTCCTTATTTTATAACCATGTTCCTTCAGCTCTTGTATCGTCTCCTCATTAAGCCCTCCACCCGTCTTATGCCAAAATTCAATGGATGTATTGAATTTTTTTACATAATTATTTCTAAGCCTTTTTGGAAGCGTCTCAAGCAAAAAAATTGTATATGATTTCCATGTATGTCCTTCTGGAAGAGTGATGTTCCGATACGCCAATGCCTTTGTTTTCCCATAGATACTGGCAAAATTTGCACCTCGAACCCTGCCCACCAGCTTCACCCATATTTCTGGATCAATAACACGATATAAATTCAACGAATCTCTGGAATAATCATTAAAAGGGGACGCCACACGCATCTGAGAGACCTTAAGTCCTGCCATATAATAAAGATCATACAGACGATTGTAATCATAGCCAAAAATTGCATTTGCGTGCCAAACATCCTCGTTGGACCAATCATACAGAGGAGATGCACACCACATGTCTTTAAACTGTTTGCTTATCCAACAGGTTCCCTTATAACCATATTTTTTATTGAGAAATCCACTATATCTTTGTAATGATTCTGCTGCCCTTAAACCGAGAAGACACACCGTTTTCTTCTTTCCATGTGATATTCTATACCAACGCCCAAATTGTCTGGCAAGATCCTCCTGATGCATACGATAACGATAGGTCGTCATAGGATTATTTTCCAAATTGATCACATATTCCTTATCTGGCATCTCTCTCACCCAGCTATCACGCTTTGTATCATCCCATGGATACCAATACATCTCATAGCTGCTCAAAGCTGTTCGCGTAGCCATAGGAAGACACACCCAATACGGCTCTACAATATCCTTAATTCTCTCAAAGGTTCTCTCCACATACTCTGTTGTCACCGTATACTGTGCCTCAAAATCTTGATGAAATACCCCAAGCTTTTTTTCAGGATAATATTTATTTCGAAAATCCAATGTCAGATTTAACAGTAGTCCACTGTCTTTTCCTCCTGAAAAAGATACATAAACATTGTCAAACTCTTCAAAAATATACTGGAGCCGCTTTTGAAGAGCCTCATAAACATTTTCTTCCAAATATTTTCGTACCATAGTTATCCTCCATATAATAAGTTTCCATTTATTGGAAGTACTATGATAGATAATTTAACACAAATATTTACCAAATTCAACAAAATATGGAAAATTTTGCATTTTTTTGTTAGTAATATGTAACTATTTTTGTCATATTGTCGCTTTTTTGGGCAATAAAATAGCCTTACAAATACTAATAGTATTTGTAAGGCTCAGACTGTAGACAAAGTCCGAGGTTTTCGCCTCGGATTTTTCTTTTAAAAGAGC
>CAMUFS010000061.1 GCA_947088195.1 uncultured Clostridia bacterium | reverse complement strand
TTTCAATAAATTGATCCACCAGCTTATATAAACCATTTTGTTCCAAAATATCTAAAATAGCTCTCGTTTCCACAATGCCAAACTCAGGAGCCACATTTGCCGCATGTATCCCCAATCTCGGATACCATCGCAGAGAATCATCTGATAAATAATCTGTATTATGTGCTTTTATTAATACATCATTATCACGACATATACTTGCCATAAAAGGAATCTGAATTTCAGGAGCAACTTCTTCCGCCACTCGAACTGGGATATCAAAAGAACCCACATTCCTTGTCTCCAACACTTTTGTTCCATTCTGAACTACCACAAATAATGGCCTTGGCATATGATATTTATCACAATATCGATTGATATGTTGTAGCATTTTTTCAAATTCCAAAACACTTCCTGTGCTTCCGCTCTGTTCCTCCGTTCCAATTTCAAATTCAATACTTTTATGTTGTTTTTCCGCATATGACCAACAATATTCATATAACTCAAGCACTCTATCTATAATTTCTTCCATTGATGGAGATTTATGAATATCTATACTTGGATCAATATGTATAATCTGAAACCCTGAATCAATATCCATTCTATACGAATATTTCGCCGATTCCATTGCCTTATAAAAGCCTAAGTTTTTCTCTTGCTCCACTGTATTTTGCCATGGACCACCATGATCACGACATAAATAAACGTTTCCTCCCTTATCTCTCGCAAATACATATTCTGCAAATTGATCCGTCGTCCAATGGTTCACATATCCCCCTCCAAATTCTTTTGCATCAATCTGTCTTCTGCTAGCAATCAAAAGAATTGGTATTTCATATTCATTAGAAAGCTCAATTACTGCATCAATACAATTTGTGCTCATTGGCCCAACACCTAATATTGTCTTCTTTTGTTCTGCAAGTCTCACAAATCTTTCCTTAATCATACTGTCCAATCCCTCTGTATATTAATATCCTTCTTTGGCAATTCCAGCGGATTATAAGGTTCAAAAAATTTTTCTAATATATGTAAACAAGCCTCAGCCACCGCTCTCTCTCCGCCATTTCTTTTAGTAATATAATCTGCATATTTTTTTGCATTCTCATCTGCATTACCAGTTGCAATCCCATAGCCAACCTCACGCATCACATAATGATCAAATATTCCATCTCCCATATAAATTACTTTTTCTGCATCGTAACGCTCTCTGATCCATTCAATCCTTTTAATGGTGCTAACTAAAACCAACTCCATATGCATATCTTCAACAATTCTTTTTCTGCTAATCTCAAATCCTCTTTTGTCACCTGTGATAAACATAAGTTTCATATAAGGTTTCAATAAGCTCAATGCATCATTGTCATCTGCACCAAATCTTTTCATCACTTTTCCTTCTGAAGAATAGAAAAAAGTACCATCTGTCAAAACTCCATCTACATCCATTATAAATATTTCAGGCTTCACTCTTATTTACCCCTGTTCTTGCATTCTTAATCATTTTTTTATAAAATTGCCGTGCCACTACATAACCATTTAACTTTTCTCTAACAAACTGATAACCCACTGAAGCAATTTTCTCTAATTCCGCTGCGTGTTCTTGATAATACTTAATTTTCTCTAATAAATCCTCACTTGTTCCATTGTATGCGATATAATGAACACCTGCTTCCATCCCCAATTCCCTATACATATAACTATCTTTTCCAATAAATGCACATCCACATGCCATTGCTTCCACAAAACCAATACCGGGCAAACCTACTATTTCCTCAGGAATAATTGCCATTCTATAATTGTTATACATTTCTGCCATATCAAACTGATAATAATGTTGTTGACGATTTATAAAAATCTTATTTCTATTTTCCACCATCCAACGCAATATCATATTCTGAGAACTAGGTTTTTCTTCTATATCATCATCAGGAAAATGTGTAATAAGACATTCTATCTGCTCTTTCCAATTCTCTTTATTTTCGTATAACTCTTTTCTCATAGGATGAAGACAATCTAAATGATATATCTCTTTAAACAATAAATATTTCTTTTCCTCTAAGGTTTCCCATGTGCCAGTGGCTATCGCTCTATTTTCACGTTTAGAAAAATCTTTGTTATTCTGAAATCTCTTATCAAATGAATATGGTTTTACATAAGCATCTCCACTATACATATTATTTACAGCATGCAGTAACTCTGAATGATCCACCACATTCGCTTCCGAAACAAGACAATCAAATTCATTGATATTATATTTTAATTGAGGAATCCTTGCATAAAAATGATTCAGATCTAGAATCTTATAACACTTCACACTTTTTATATCATCTCTTTCATTTATCCCTCTATCAAATAAATAACACAATAAGATATCTTCTTTTCTAATATCCTCCCGCTTTAGTATTACTACCTGCCTCCACTTTATCCCATTTAATGTACAAGTAATATAACATTCCACGATTCTTCCTACTTTATTATCAAATATTTTTTTTAAAAGTCCTCTAAATGAAGTATGTTCAGCCAATATAAAAATTTTCTTTTGATTCAAGCATAAATAATCAATCAAATTTTTATGCTTTTGTGTTCTTCGGTTGGCACCTATCATAACATCATTTAATGTTCTTACAAAAAAACCATTTGCATATAAATTTTCAAAAACAAATCTCATACTTTATTTCCTTATTTTCCCCTTAATATAGCAAGAAAAATCTCAAGACAATAAAATACAGAGATTTTTCCTTCTATTGAATCTCTCTTCTGATATACAGAGCTATCTGCTTGATCTACAATCTGCATAAAATCAGATAAAGGAATTGAGAACTGCTGTTTATAATTATTTTTATTCAAATTATAAATCATATAGCTTCCCGTATCTAAATAATATCCATTCTCCATATTATCAGTATTACATTTTATAAAGGATATATTGTCCCATCCGCGAGTATAGGCTTGTGCACCTTTTTGAAGATTTAAAACCTTTATTATTTTGTTATCTTCATCTATCTTATAGATACCCTTCTCTTCCTCTTCTGAAAGTAATATTTGACCACCACAATTTATTATTTTAGAATAAGCTTTATTTATCTTCTCTAATTCCAGTTTCTTGACCAAATCTTTTTGAATATCCCACAAAACAATACTGTTTTTCTCTGCCAAAAATATTTTATTCCCTTTTTTAACCAAGCCTATGTACTGATTTTCTTCTCTGCCAATTCTTTTTATTTCTATATTTTTATCTTTTAGATTAAAAATAACAACTACATTTGAATTCCATATGGACAAATAAACAATATTGTTTTCTATTGCATACCACACGGAAAAAAACTTTTTATCAGGACAAATTTTTCTTATAACATCACTGTTGTCCTTACAATAGATTACTTTCTTTTTCTCTATATCAAACTCATAAATACATAAATTCTCGCCAAAAATAAATAGACGATCTTCATATTTTATGCCAAAACTAATTTTATCTATTGATGATACCTCTATTGACTTTGGATATGGAATCTCTACTGTAGAAAATTTATTTTTTTCCATATCATACACTGCCATTTTCTTAGCTGCACCCGGCAAAAAATATAATTTGGATTCAATGCAACAAACCCCAGTAAATAAATAATCCTGTACTTTCTTTTCTTCAGGAAACTGTGCAACCTGCTTCACGTCTCCTGTATCCAAATTTGCTTTATATAATCCATTAAAATCATTTCCCGAAAACCATATACTAGACTTGTCAATATAAGCATATACAAACCACAAAAATATTTTATCTGGAATTCTGCCCGTCACCTCAACATTTTGAATCATATAAGGCTTATTCACTTTTTGACATAACTGTACAACAGAACTTGGATCCCCATAATATGCATCACAAAGAATTACTGCTCTGTCAATATCCGAAGAATTATCATAAATTCCAAAGCCCTCTTGCTGATACTGCTGTACTAAACGCTTATAATCCATCCAAAGCAATGGTCTCATTGATTCCATCGTCGCCTCTATCAACGGATGTGGACGCCACAACAATACTATTTCATCCAAATTCTCTTTAAAAAGTTGAAATACCATCTTCATTTTTTCCAGCATTTTTTCTCCATGTTCTAATAATGCCGCAATACTGGTATTATAAAATACGATTTTCTTCCAACTTCCATCTGGTTTTTGAATCAATTTTATCCAGTGTTCTGGAATTTTGAGTTCTTCTTTTTTTGTATTTAGCAGTTTAATAATTTTAGGAGAAACGGAACTGTCAATCTTTTGCTCCCAGTATCTTCTTGTATCTTCTCCTGTCACCTTTGATAAAACATTAATATACGCCTGCCGCATTTTTTCTGATTGAACAATCACCTTATCTGCATGAAAAACACCGGGCAGTGTACAAAAATGTTTTATTCTTTCTAGTTCATCTTCTTTTTCTGGATCAATCTCATCCAATATAAAATAAGGTATATAAACCAACAAATCGGTTACTTCTCTTAGTTTCTCTGAATAAAAGCTCGGATATACACTTGTCACATAATTACATTCATCATATGGATTATGGATATATATAATATCTGGCCTGCGCCTCTCAAAATCATAATCATCATATTTTGTAATTGGTACATAATCAGGGTACGAACTCCCCTCATAATGTCTCGCCCGAAAACTTCCATCTGGATTTTTATCATAATATGGAATCGGAATTACATAGGCATCACAGTTTTCATCATCTCTGGCTGCCATCCAGACACTTTCCAAAGAATCCCACATAGATGCTTTATATGGAAGAAAAACCACTTCTAATTTAACTGCAATATCCTTCTGAATACTCTGATCGATTCTTTTTAAATGATTATCTAAATCTTTTGCATCATTCTCTGCTGCGAGATAATCTGCCTTATCTATTTCTGCATATACCTGATAAAGAAATTCACAATACTCTTCCAGCAAAAAAACCGTTACAAATCCCTCACCTTCACTCGCCTCTATCAGCTCTCCCAGCTTTAACGCCCCCTCTTGACATTGCATCAAAAGTTCTATAGCCATAGAAATATTTTCTCTCTGTATTGCTCCACCTATTTCTTTATGTGCCTGTCCAAGCAGTTCTACAAACTCTTCTGCCTGTTCTTTCTGCATCTTTCTCATGATAATTCTATCCTTATCCTCAATTTTTCCATAGCCTTACTTTCCAAGATTAATTATTTTTAAGAAAATAAGGTATATTGGTCATCTTATAGATGATGTGGATTGCTCCACTTCGCTCCTTGCTACATCATGATAATCCATGTTCACAAAGTCTTGGCCTACCCAATTCACAAAACTTTCTGTAAAGCTTTGTCTTCCAATGCCGTTCCTTTTTTATATACAGGCACAATACAACTTTATCGCCCGTTCTATCATGAATCTCAACTCAGTCTTTTCAGTAAAATCAGAATCCTATCTCTTTATTTATCTGAGCATCCATTCTTATGATCTCCATCTCTTGCCCACGCTTTTTAACATTTTGCGCAGCATTCTGCTTTTCATCCACTTGATATCCACAATTCAAACACAGAAATAAGCCTTCTTTTTTTAAACCATATGCACCACACTGGCTGCATACTTTACTAATATCCTTTCCCGGCACTTCCACAATCTCTACCGCATTTTCTCTGCATTTTTGAATTAATCTATTCCTAATATAGCCTCTCTGCCACATAGTCATGGCATATTTCATTTTTTTATTCTTTCCTGCCACCTTTTGATTTGAAACTTTCGGAAAAAATACAATCCTAGGCTGCTCCACACACAAAAAACGATTTAACTCCATATTAATATAACTGTGTAGCTGTTCCTCCATACGCTTCTTTTTTGCCTGATATTTCATTCTGCCCTTATCATATTCCCGATTCATACTATGCTTTATTGTCTGTTCTTGAATCCAAGATGTATATTTTTCTTGATACACATCAAGTTGTTCTCCATATCGGTTTCCTTCATCTGTCACTAGCATCACCCGCATACCTACCGACAGTCCCACACAATTTCTATAATTGGCATGTTTTTTTACTGTTACATCAATAGGAACCTTAAGCTCAATATCCCCTTTTTCTGGATAAAGCTTTACATAAATCTGTCTGTCATAATGATTATTATCCGTTAGTAAAATAAAAATTCTTTTTCGCTTCTCTTTTGTGGTAATATAGATGCCATGATCTGCATAGCGATAAGCTCTTTCTGTCATAGAAAATCCATCTGTGGCAGTGCTGTGTAGTTTCTTATGGCAATATCTTACTTGCCTATTCAAATAATTTTCTAACTTCTGTCGCTCCAAACCTGCAACTAGCTTCCCATATTGTTTCTGTACATCAACTGGCATTTCTTCTACTGAAACACGATTCATCACAGCTTCAAATGCATGACTCACCTTTAACACATAACGCAAAAAATGTTTCTCTTCCTCTGTTAGGTTCTTATTCCCATTCACATTCTTCAGCACTGCTCGCTTTGTTCTAGTCCACTGACCCTTTAGATCACTCAGAGCATCAAAAACAGCCATATTAAAGTACACAAATGGCAATTCCATTTTTTCCCTAAGTCCCGTCTTGATCATTTCATTTTGCACTGTGTAACCGGGATAAAGCTTTGAAAGACCTCTTATTCCACCATAACGTTGATATACATACTCCTTTACCTTGGCATAATCTTCTGCTATTACCAAAAGCTTTTGCATATTTTCCTCAGAAACAGGAACCTTATTATACTGATGAACTGTTTTACAAATCGTATTTAATGGCATAACCATTCCTTTTTCATTATAAATATATACAAAATATTCTCTTTTCAACGAAACATTCTCATAAAGTATACTTTGTGCAAAGGTCTTTTTGCTTTCTGAATCGATCTCTATCTTAATATATTATCGGCGAAAAGTCAAGAAATTTAACTTCCAACTATAGGTAATGACTAGGCAATTTATCCTATTTTACGACCTTTGCACAAAGTATACCTTGTGCAAAGGTCTTTTAAATAGAATAGATAAATATCTATTTTATTCCCTGCATTTATTGCAATTAGCTTTTAAATTATTATTATCTCAACACTTGTAACTCGATGTATCTCAAAAAATAATTGCCTTCCACTAATAAACACCCTATCCATTCACAATTTGAAATGGCTTTGCAACTGCATTATCACACCACATCTGTTCTGCTTCCACATCGATATTTTCAAAAGAAAAATCTGATAAATGATACTGCTTCTCATCTGCCACCACTTTAAAACATATCTGACATTTACATTTACAATTTCTCATCTGTATATGTTCTGCAACCGATACAGGCATATCTGTACGGCCTTTTAAATCAAAAAATTGTGTCCATGGATTAATATTAAGGAAATTTTTCACAGTCCCTTCAATATCTTCCACCAAAATATATTCATAATGTTGTGGCGTATCAGGACGCATATTAAGCCATAAAAGATTGCTTGCTTCTGAGACTTTAATCCGTCTCACTATCACATTTTTATTATGAATTGACTCAGAGCCAAGTGTCAAGCACCCATGACAGAAACCATAAGTACAATCCTCTACAATAATTCTTTCATTGGCCCCATTTTCTGGTGCCTCGTCCGCCCATGGTCCTTTTCCACCCTTCAACACACCCGCATCATCATTCACTTCCAGATAGCAATTTTTTACCAAAACATCCGTGCACACGTCAATATCAATCGCATCCGTACTCGGCGCCTTCACGGGTTTTGCTGGAGAAAAAATATGACAGCTAATGTATTTTACATGATTGCACTGATATATATGAGTTGTCCAAAAATGAGAATTTTCAAGATGGAGCCCGGCCACAAGCACATTGCTGCAATGTGACAAATACAAAAGCCTTGGTCTTTGTTCATCCTTGTTTGTGCATTTTGGATTCCACTCCCTTCTCAGCCAGAAAGATTTCCATGATTTTAGACCATTTCCATCTATTGTACCGGGTCCACACATAGTAAAACCATCCACTCCATCCGCATTGATCAAAGCCATAAAATATCGGCATGTCTCTCCCTCTATGCGGGTCATACAAAGTGGATAATCCAAGATGTCCTCACTTCCCTTTAGTACACCACCCTCTGCAACATAAAGATTTACTCCCTGTTCAAAGTTCAATGCCCCTGTCCGGTAGGTCCCTTTGGGAACCACAAGCACACCGCCACCCTCCACTGCAGCCGTATGAATTAATTTTTGTATCTCCTCTGTGTATAATTTCCCATCATCACAAATTCCATAATCTGTCAAAATATACTGTTTTCCAAGCTCTGACAGCTCAGGAATATGTGTATCATAAAACCAACTATCAATCTGTGTGCCATCAGGGAAATATTCCATCTTATTATCCATACTTTTCCTCATTTCCGTGCACCTTGCTGCACATTTCATTTTTCCTTCTTATATCTATAGAAACGACCTCTATATTTAACAAATTATAACACAAGATTCTTTGCCACACAATATATAAAACTTTTTACAAAAGCCCTTTCAAATGATATAGAAGCGTAATTTCCACGCGCTGTCCTTGCCATATTTTTATATGACACACCAACTTCTGTATTATATCTTTCGAAAATCCCATATTTTTTCCCTTCGTCAATAGTAGCACAACAGCTTTTTCTTCCTCTTTTCCCTGTGTATCTTTATCTTTTATAACATTTCCTATCTCTTCTTGTTTTTTTTCAAGAATCCATAGCCGATCTTCATTTTTCCTCTTCTCTTTTTTATAATTTTCCTCTTTTTGTTCTCCCATACAATATCTTTTATATTGCTCACTATTATTTCTTCTAATATATACCATTCTTTTTTCAAGCCTATCCCATGTTTTCTTTTGCTCTCCCCTCTGTCTTTCCCTTTCTGCTCTGCTTTTATCAATTAAATCCTTTAGTGATCTCTCTGATAGAGCAAATTGTTTTTGAATCACTATTGTTATTAAATTGGCAAGTTTATTCGAGGAAATACTATTTCGGTTACATTGATATTCTTCTATTTGATTTCTTTTCAAGCATCGATATTGTATATATTGAATTTTAGATTCTCCCTTTCTTTTCACTAAATTCTGAATTAATCTGCCTCCACAGCCTCCACAATATATTATACCTGAAAATATATCTTCTGGCTGCTCTAAATCTTCTCTTCTTTTCTCTTTCCGGTCCTCCATCTCTATCTCATTCCACTTAAGGACAGCACAAGCAAAGGTTTCCTCATCAATAATCCCTTGATGAGTGTGCTCTTTTCCATTTAGAACCCCTGTATATACTGAATTAGATAATATGGCTTTCACCGTTTTCTGTTGCCATTTTTTTAAAATCTCTCCCTCCTGACAAAAAATATTACCACTCCTTCTATACGCCATTGGACTATGTATCTTTTGCTGATACAGCCACTTTCTAATAGATTGTATGCTTTCACCAGACAAAAATAATTGATACAATTTCTTTACAATATCCGATGTTCCTTTCTCCACCACAAGAATCCTTTGTCTTCCTATCCACTCTACTGCATATCCATAAGGAGGTATTCCTCCTATATAACTTCCTTGTTCCTGTTTTTCTTTTTTTGATGTACTAACTCTAAGTGCAATATCTTTTGCATACATCTCATTTACCAAATTTTTTAAATTCATATTTACATTATCATTCCAACATAAAGGATTTTGGCTGTCAAATCGATCGGTAACTGCAATAAAACGAACGCCCAGAAATGGAAATATCTTCTCCAAATAATTTCCTGTCTCAATATAATTTCTCCCAAACCGTGATAGATCCTTTACAATAATACAATTAATCCGTCCCATACGCACATCCTCCATCATGTGCTCAAACCCTTTTCTCAAGAAATTCGTTCCTGTCCTTCCAATGTCTATATAACAATTATATAGTTCTATATTATGTTGTGATTGTATAAATGCCCGTCCAATCGCTAACTGCGTCTCAACTGACTCACCCTTTTCGTTCTCCTTGTCCACTGACACTCTTGCATAGATACCAGCAAAATACCGCTGCTTTATCAGATATAACCTATCTTTCATATATTACAGCCTTTCTATTTCTTTCATTTCATAAAATAAAATCTTAATAAAATCAAATAATAATATTCAAAAATAATAAACTATGCTATACTTCTTTTACATTAGTTCCCAATCTTTTCAAAACAAATTTAAAGGAGATTTTTAAATGAAACGCAATACTATACTTTTATTATGTTCCATAACTGCTATTCTAGGCGGCTGTACATCAACAAACAATAACTCTCCAACAACGAATCAGGCTACAGAAATAACAACCCCTGTATCTACCACGCAGCTTTCTGAAACTACCAGCGCAAGCTCTACAAAACAGCCCACCATTGTAGTAAATTCTAATCCTACACTTCCTCCTGCTGAAACATCCAGCCCAAAATCAACAGAGCCATCCAGCAATACCCCAAGCTTACAATCGGATGAAAAAGAATCTATTTTAGAAATTTCCACAACGTCCTCTATCCCTTTCGATGATACCATCTATATTGGAGAATACTTAGATTCTGATGTTATGGAACCAAATCTTGAGATTGCCAAAAATGATAATGGTAGCTATACCATACAGATAAGAATCTATCGTCTGGCTTCTATCTATGATGGTATAGGAGAACTCACCGCGGATGGAATGAGCTTTACAGCAACCGATCCAGCAGGCAATCCAATCAGTGGTATTATTACCATAGAAGAACAGACGGCAATCGTTACATTTACCCAATCAACCTGGACACATATTAGTAATGACTCTGCCTTCCGATACACCAAGTCTTCTGCTATTCCAAATATCTGGACTAATGATACAGGAATGGAAGAAACAGAAGCTTCCACAAATGAATTATCTATTCCTTCCTCCTACATAGGTACCTGGCAGCTTGACGGTCAAAAAACATCACAATGTCTAAAAGAAGGATGGTCCTTACAAGCAATGTTTGGCACGGGTATTCAACATGGTTCGTCTATGGAAATAAACGAAGATGGCTCCTTTTCCTATTATATTGGCATTGGACATGGCGGTACAGGGCAACTTACTGCCAAAGAAGATGGTTTTTCTGTCACAATAACGCCATATGAATCCCATTCAGATGTTTTGGAGGTTCTACATCTGCGAACAGAAACCGATTCTAATATCTTATATTTCATTATGGACAATTATATGGAAGAAAATGATCTTTATTGGATAAAACAATAATTTATATCATCTCTCTACATCGTATTTCTATAGAAATACGGTTATCCTTATAAATTAAAATCCGATTTACTAAAATAAGTAATAGTATACGATCCAATTCTAAAAAACTTAGATTATATAACAAATGCTCCTGTCGCATCCTTGTATTATCTCTTGCGACAGGCAGCATAGCAAGAAATTTTTTCTGTCCCAAAGCTGCCTTTGCAAGCTCATCGCACTGTTTTTCATATATCTCACAAAAAGAGTTATAATCCGCTTCCGACAATACCTTGTTATCTCGATCAAACGCGAACCTTTTATATAAAGCTTGATATTTTTCAGCTTCATGTTGAAGATATTCTATCTCCTGTTTTAATACTTCTTCTTGCTTATCATTAAAATCACTCTTTTTCTCTATATTGAACTGCATGCTCTCTTTCTCAACAGCAAGAACAAGCATTTTGGATAAAATAGTCTGCAT
>CAMUFS010000060.1 GCA_947088195.1 uncultured Clostridia bacterium | reverse complement strand
AGTATCTATCCCTTTCTCAATTATTCTTTTGCTGTTTCTATATAAAAAAATGGAAAAATCACATTCCAGCACAGCCAAGAAAGTAACCCAGAGAATGGCCTATAGTCCTATGGAACCTATTGAAAAACGTCGGCGCTTAGCGAGGTATCTCACGAGCTTAGCGTCCGCTACGTTTTGAACTAAGCGAGAGCGGGGTGACAGAGGACTATAGGCCATTCTCTGGGTGGACCTCTCTCGAACATGATTCTCCTATATACAAATAAGCGATAACTATATTTTGTATAAAGTATAGGTTTTTTGAGAAAATAAAATCTGATAATTTTAAATTTTTGAAAATATTAACAAAATAGAAACAATATTTGATATAATAGAAAGTAAATATAAATTATTTTAAGAAAATGCTTGACAAATTAGGAGAAGTGTTATATACTGTACTTAACAAAAACAAAGAAGAAATGAGAGGAGGCGGGTCCCATGGACAGAGAAGAACATTTTATAATACATCAGTATATCAGTGGTAAGATGATGGGTTCCTGCAGCTTTCAATATAGAGAATAAAAAAATCATTTCAGCATAGAAGAATAAGGTATAAGTCGAAGAAGAAAGAAAAGCTGAAAAAAGAGAAAAAGTGTCATCTGCATATACTGATGAATAAACGATGAATTGTAAGAGATTTGATGAATACCACGACATATATAAATAAAAAAATAGCTCGCAGGAATTAAAATAGATGCCTTCGACTAATAAAAAAACATAGACAACTGAATAAAAGAAAAGTAAGGGCTATGGTGTAGAACAACATCATAGCCTTTTTTATGCGCATGGGTATCTAAAAGAAGCCCGGCGCGAGTAGGAGAAAATAAGACTTCCCTACTCGATTGTGGGCTTCTTTTACAAGATTTGACAAACACATTTTGACAAGCTATTTGTCGTGTGATACACTTTACATATATTTATAAGCAGGAGTGAGAAAATTGGATAAATATGAATATAATATAAAAGCAGAACAAATAACAAAATTAATTGGAAAAAAAGATTTTTCTACAGCGGCGAAAATAGCGGATAATATAGATTGGCGACGTGTCAGAAATGTTAATATGTTGATAAATGTTGGTACTGTTTATGCAAAGGTGCGGAGGTATCAGGATGCAAAGGAGCTGTTCCTTATGGCATTTGAGCGTGCTCCGATCAGCAGAAGAATTGCATATAAATTGACGGAGGTCTGCATTGAGGCGGGAGAATATGAGGAGGCAGAGCGTTATTACGAGGATTTTGTCGGCTTGGCGCCAAAGGATCCATGCAGATATGAATTACAGTATAAACTGGCAAGGAAAACAGGGAAGCCACTTGAGGTATTAATTGCAATTTTAAGTGAATATAAGAGAAATGATTTTGATGAAATGTGGGCATATGAGCTTGCGCGTCTATATCATAAAGCTGGCATGGGACAAGAATGTGTGGCGGCATGTGATGAGATTATTTTATGGTTTGGAGAGGGAGAATATGTGGAGAAGGCGATGGAGCTTAAGATGTTATATATGCCTTTGTCTCCCAGTCAGCAGGAGAAGTATAACAAACGTTTTCAGCCTCAGATGAGATATTCTCTTAATGAAGAGCCTGCTTGGGTGGAAGCACAAGAGGAACAGATGCAAGAAGAGCAGATACAGCAGGTACAGGAGGAGCAAGTACAAGAACAGATACCAGACCATCCAATATCAGTGTCCACAGATAAATATAATACAGCAGATATTCAGGAAGTGATTGCAGAGAGTATGAGGGAGATAATGCCTCCTGAGGAAGCGCAGGAGGGGCCTGAGCCGCCGAGACGAGATGCATTATGGCAGGTTAATCCAGAACAGATAGATCCATTAGGAGCAACAAAGGATCTGCGCAAGGTTCAGCAAGTGCTTGCCAGAAATAACAAGCCATATCGGCCTTATAATGAGCAGGAGGCTACCTTTCGTGTTGTGCCAAGGGAGGAGCCTGCACCAGCTATAGAAGAGACATTTTATAAGGAGCCTGTTGATGTATCTTCTGATACTTTATCAGAGGAGAAACAAGAGAAGTATGTGGAGAGATTACCAGAGGATAAGAACAAAAAGAAGCCAGAAGAGACATTAAACAATAGAAAAGATCAGATAAATGAGACGCAGAGCGATATAGTGGAAAAGGCTTCTGCGCAGGAGGAAGCGTTTGCAGAATCAGAGCAAATACCGATGGATAGAGAGGAAGTGATTTCTTCTAAGGACGAAATCAAGCAGAGCATACCATTATCAGGACAACTTTCCGAGGAAAGGCGCCATATATTTGCAGCGTTTTTACATATCAATGGATTGGAGGAGCAGCTTGCAGCAATTTTTGAGGAGGCGGAGAGCCTTGGTGGAGAAAAAGAAACTTCTTTGTCTGGAAATATTTTAATTATTGGAGATCATAAGTCAGGTAAGACAACGCTTGCCACAGAATTGATGAAGAGCTTGCGTAGGGCTTCAAATAGAAAGAATAGAAAAATTGCTAAAATTTCAGGAGATCGGCTTAATAGCAAAGGAATACAGGATACTATTTCACGTCTTACTGGTGCCGATCTTTTGATAGAGCGTGCCGGAGAGATGAATCAGATAACAACACAGGCACTCCTTGAGACAATGGCGGGTTATACAGGTGGCATGGTAGTTGTGTTAGAGGATACCAAGGAAGGTATGACGCGTCTGATCACAGAGAATCCAGAGGTAGAGGAGCGCTTTACACACAAGTTGATTTTGAAGGAATATGAGATAGCCGAGTGGGTGGAGATGGCGAAGCAATATGCCGCTGAGAGAGATTATGGCATTGATGAGATGGCGACATTAGCACTTTCCGCAAAAATTGATGCGCTTTATGCACAGAAAACAGTGGTGGAGATCGAGGATGTGAGAGCGATAATTGATGCGGCGATTGAACATTCAGAGAAGAAGAACATTAAGAAATTATTTGAGACAGTATTTTCGAGAAAATATAAGGATTCCGATTTGACAATGCTTCGTGAGAATGATTTTATCTAAAATGGTACCCACGCATAGGTGAGAGAAAAGCTTTTTTGCTCAACTGTGCGCGGGCACCAAAAATATTATTTAATATTAATTCCACCAAACATGCAGGTTGCATTAATAAAAATAGTAGGTGCACCAGCATTGCGGTTTTTGACACGATTGCTGACGCCTCCGAAAATCGGGATGCTAGAGACTTGAACATTGATATTTGCCGGAACACGAATGTCAATTCCGCCAAATACAGTGGTACAATTTACAACAATATCTTCCTGAAGATAAGCCGTGCGGATATCCATATCAATTCCGCCGAAAATACTATTTAAGGTAGCACCTGTAAATACTTCATTGTTGCAGGTGATTTTTTGTGATCCGAAAATAGCATTGTATTCTGGTGAATCAGAATGATAAGTGGTACTGGAATCTTTAAAATGTTTTTTGTAAGCAGAATCTTTAAATAATATACTCAGACCGATCAGCACCAATACAATGGGGAAGAACAATTTAAACACAGCACTTCTTGGAAGAATATCCCATGAGGATAATAAAAATAGGATACCAATGATAAGTCCAGCAGTTGGAAGTGGTTCAAATCCCTTCTGTGCGATCGATACAGCACATGGAACAATAATAAACAGTGTCCACCATCCGTGGAAAAATATGGAGAAACGCCAGAAATCAAGTGCATTTCCTGCAAAGCCTATGCCAAAAAGGATTAAAATAACACCCCACAGGGATTGATTGGATTTTAGTTTCATAATATACTCCTTCCTAATAAAGTTGTCTCCCTTAATATGATACTATTATCTTAATCTCTGGCAGCGCTGATTACAAGTTACATATGTCATATCCGTGAATGAGAAAAGTAAGTTATTGACATTTGGAGTCGGGTGAGATACACTGTATTATAATTATTTTTTTGAGTAGAATGATTATGATTACAATCTGGAGGGAAAACCGTTGGATACAAAAAAAGATAAAATAAGAGAGAGTATTATGCTGTGTCTGTTAGCAGTGTCTCCAATATTAATAGGCTATCTGTTTAATGTTATGTTATATATACCAGTAATAGGGGATATATGGATGTATGCAGGGCCATTTACACTATTGCTATTTTGGGGCTGGGTAGGCTCCGTGTATATGGCAAGATTTAAATCTATCTGGAAAGCTGTGCTTTTGGGAAATATAATTGGAATACTATGCTTTGTGGTATTTGCAGCGATTGTCAGTTCAGGAGTACAATCTGAATTTACGTATCTTTTGACTGTGATAGCTCAGATGTACACCCTTCCCTTGAGCTTTCTTACGATGTGGTTAGCCGTGATTACGGAGGGTGCCTATGATTTGGCGGAGGCTTCTACATCTGCTGTGATGCTAGTACAAGGAGCTGGTGTGGTTTTAATGGTTGTCGCTTTTACGGTTGGAAGCATAATGGCAAAGAAAAAAGAAGCACAAAGTGCTCTCTAATAATCTTCTTCAATAACCTGCAGTTCAAGGTAGTCGAAATCAATTTGGTCAATAAAGCTGTCTTGATGAAAACGAACCTTGCTGCAGCGCTTAAAGTCAGTAATATTCTTATCAAGCCAGACAGGACGGCTTAGATCAAATGTATAACAGACCGAATCGAGGGCATCATAAACCTTGCGTGTTCGGTTTAGATCGGTATTTCCATTCTCTATTACAATATCACGAAGCATACGATTATCTTTAAAAATTTTTGCCCACATCCGAAACATAACATTCTCACTTTCTTATTTTCTACCTAATTCCTTCTTTTCGCAAATCCTTTAGAAGTATAGCACAGATAGTTAGACAGAACAAGGGGCATACAGAAAATATGCTTGCATTTCTAATAAAAAGATGATATACTCCCCCTTAATGACAAGACACATGACTATACATAAGGGAGGAAAAGTTATGAAAAAAGTAAAGACGTTATTAAACAGAATCTTTATTGATGGTTTAAGCGGCATGGCGTTAGGTCTATTTTCGACGTTAATTGTTGGAACCATTATCCAACAGATAGGAAATTTAATTCCGGGGGCCATAGGAGAATTTTTATATTTGATAGGAAAGATGGCTGCTGCTGCAACATGCGCGGGTATTGGCGTAGGTGTGGCGGCGAAATTTAAGGAAAGTCCACTTGTTACTTTATCTGCCGCCACAGCAGGACTGGTGGGAGGATATGCAGGCAAAATACTTTCAGGGACAGTGATGGCAGAGACAGGAGCGATGATATTTGCAGGACCGGGGGAACCACTGGGAGCTTTTGTTGCCGCTTACATAGGGATCGAGGCAGGGCATTTGGTATCAGGAAAGACAAAGGTGGATATTCTTGTCACCCCACTTGTGACTATTCTTTGCGGCTCCGCCATAGGTCTACTGATTGGACCACCAATATCAAGCTTTATGACAGGAGTGGGAGCGATGGTAAATTGGGGTGTGGAACAGCAGCCTTTCCTTATGGGAATTGTTGTATCTGTATTGATGGGCGTGATTTTAACTCTTCCTATTAGCTCAGCAGCTATAGGTGTGGCACTCAATTTAGGTGGGCTGGCTGCGGGAGCTGCCACAGTTGGCTGCTGTTGCCAGATGGTAGGCTTTGCCGTTGCTTCCTTTAGAGAAAATCGTTGGAGTGGTCTGGTTGCACAGGGAGTCGGCACTTCCATGCTGCAGATTCCCAATATTGTAAAAAAACCTATTATCTGGATTCCAGCGACTTTGGCAAGTGCTATATTAGGCCCAGTAGGTACAATGATTTTTAAAATGACCAGCAATGCGACAGGCTCCGGTATGGGAACAGCCGGTTTTGTGGGGCAGCTAATGACATGGCAGGTAATGAGCCAGACAACGCCGGGACTTCTGTTGCTTGGTGAGATACTATTACTACATTTTATACTACCAGCAGTGGTGACATTAGTGATTTCTGAATTTATGAGAAAAAAAGGATGGATAAAAGAGGGTGATATGCTGTTACGAATATAAAAGAAAAGATATATATTTCAAATAAGTCTTTTTAAGATCGGGTATACTTTATACAAAACATCCTTATAGGCTATTTGTGATTGTGGGGATGATGAATCATGTTCTAGAAGGGGCCGTCCAGAGAATTGGCTATAGTCCTCCGTCACCGCGCTCCCGCTACTTTTTTGGCAGTTCTCTTGGAGGATCTTTTTCGAATATGTCTCACCAAACATAAATCCTCTTTAAATATTTTATTAATTCTATTGTCGAAGCCTGTCCGATTTGTTAAAATATAGAATACATAAAGGAGGCTTTATCTATGGAAAGTGGAAATCTGCTTGCAAGTAATGTAGAGTATTTAAAGAATGCCTTATCTGTTTTAGGAGAGCTTAACAGAGCGAAGGAGAGTAGGGAACAGCTTCAGGATTCTATAAAGGATTTGGAGCGTGATATTGAGGGGGAGGAGAAGGCGTGCCGCGATGAGTCAGATTTGACGGTAAAAAAACGCAAGGAGGAGATCGCTGCAAGCTTTGATCGGGAGATACGAAAGGATCAGGATCAGGTGCGCAGGGTACGCCAAGATCGGGAAAAAGCAAAGGATAAAGGAATAGCGGGAAGAATTGAAGTGGAGACGGCAGATTTAAAAGAAGAGAACCGTAAGACACAGGATGAGATCTATGGGGTTTTAAAAGAAAATCATCTGCCAAAGCTGTGTAATTCCAGATTATATTTTGGTCTATTTTCACCAAAAGGAATAGTGGAGTATTTGATATTTGCATTGTCTTATCTTATTGTGAATTTGGCATTGCCGGTACTTATCTTTTATCTGATGCCTGAGCCTGCCAGAGTACCTCTTGCCATGCTGACGATCTGTTTTTTGTGTTATCTGTTTTTCTTTTTGTGTTATCAAATTGTGGTGAGAAGAACCAAGATGCTGAAATGGCAAGCAGTTCGTCAAGTGCGTGCACTGCGGGATAGGATAGGTGCAAATAATCGAAAAATAAGAGCGATTCGAAATGTAATTCTCAAGGATAAAAATGAACAAGGGTATAATCTGGAACAATTTGATGAGGCGATCCATGAGCTTGAGGTGGAGGTCAAGAGAAGCATGGATGAGAAGCAAGATGCTCTGACTGTTTTTGAGGAAACGACAAAGTATATGCTGATAGAGGAGATCGAGGGAAGATATCAGCAGAAGCTGACCGCACTGCGCCTAAAGCAGGAGGAGGCAAACAAGAGCCTTAAGGAGGCGGACAGCCTTGTAAAGGATATTAACAAGCATATAACGGCAACTTATGAAGCATTTCTTGGAAAGGATTATGTGACAGAGCGTGCTCTGTCAGACATGATTGTGTTGATGGAAGAGAACAGGGCTGCTACTGTCGCAGAAGCTCTTGCTCTTTATAAAGCAGAGCACTGAAAATGCCAAGACTGATGCAATCTGCCATCTGCATAACGATAGAGAGTCTGGTGGATTGCAGCAGCATATTATCAAACATGCCAGAGAAATTGACAACGCCCGTGATAAAGATATCGCCGGCTTCCGGGAGATGTTTTTTGTTTACGCCAGCTCCCGGCTTTAAACTGCCCACACCAAGTGTGATTCGTCCAATATGGGCTTTTGTGCCAAGAGAAGCATCGACAGCTATAACAAGAGCGTCGGGATGCTTCTCTTTTATATTGGCCAAGGTTTCTTCAAGGTTCATGGCATGAACAGGAGAATTTAGAGTGCCATATATAGTCAAGCCCCGGATTTTGCGCCGAGAAAGCTTGTAGCCGATCAGGGGACCTAAGCTGTCGCCAGTCGAGCGATCCGTTCCGATGCACAGAAGGACGATGGGAGAGCCAGCCTTCGGATGTTCGTGAATCAGCTTTCTAAGCTCCTGTCCTACGGCGAAGCCGCATCCAAAATGATTGGAATTATAATGACTCAATGGAATATCCACCTTTCTAGTTATTCATATATTTGGTACAGCGCAGAATATTTGAAGTATGTCCGCAGAAAGGGCACTATAGACAATCATTTGAAAAAAACGTGCGACACAATCGTGCGAAAGCGGAGACGCTTTGACAAAAAATAATTTATCCTTGGTCGATGGAACAAAAAAAAGCCGGAAAAAAAGCATAAAGCGGCGATAAATAAACAGGTTCGGCCGACAAGATGCGATAAAAGGCCGAAAGGAAATGTGCTATGATACCTCTGAATATAATGTGGCTTTGTGCATAAAACGGCACAGAAGGAGGAGTTATGATTGAGATTATTTACAGTGATGAATCCAGAGCACAGGATATGTCCTCATCGGCAATCCGCCTGCCAAGGAATGTACGCCAGATAGGAAGCGGGGAGGATAAAAAGAAAATCTACGTTGAAGATTATGTGATGACTTATATCGGTAAATTGTGGGATAAGCCAGAGCAGGAAAATACAGCAGGTGTGCTGCTTGGCACAGTAAAATGCAAGGAAGGAATCACCTACATATTTATATCCGGGGCTATGACCGCTGATCAGGTGCTGTTTTCCGGGAACTCCATTATATTTTCTGACGAGACATGGACAAGCCTCTATGAGAATATCAAGACATATTTTAATGAACTGGAGATAGTGGGGTGGTTTCTTATTAGAAATGATTCTGCACTGGAGATAGATGAGGGATTGTACAAGGCGCATGTGGATAATTTTGCAGGGGTGAATAAGGTTTTGCTTCTTGCAGATGCCAAGGAAAAGGAGGAAGAGTTCTATATCTATCATAATGCCACGTTGGCAAGGCAGGGTGGCTATTATATTTATTATGAAAAAAATGAATATATGCAGGCCTATATGGTGGAGAAGAAGCAGGGGAGACCTATGGAGGACGGCACACAGGATAAGGTAATTGGAAATTATCGTGCATTGATTCAAGAGAAAAAGGAGAATAGTTCTCAGAAGAAAATGGTAGCCGCACTTTACAGTGCTTGTACTTTTCTTGCAGTAGTAGTGCTTGCGATCGGCGTGACGATGATGAATAATTATGATAAGATGAAAGGGATGGAGGCGGCGCTTAATTCTTTGACACAAAATATTTTAGGCGGAAAGAATAACACAGATGATGATATGGAGAAGGAGACCGTGGCGGCAGATGTGAAGGTGGAGAAGGTGAATGGCAATGTAAAGCCAACGGAAACCTTAGCAGAAGAGAGTTCCCCTAATGAGACACAGCCAGAATCAGAATCTGTAACACAGGCGCCAACGGAGCCAGAGACGCAACCACAACAGACGCAGCCAGAGGTACAGACTACATCCAAGGTAGAGGAGCCTACAAGGGCTGTGATGGAGCCAAAAGCAGGTACCTATTATACGATAGCAGAGGGAGAGACATTGACAGCAATCAGTGTGGCAGTGTATCATACAGATACCATGGTGGAGGCCATCAAAGAGGCAAATGGGATTGAGGATGAAAATAAAATCTATCCCGGACAGGAAATTTACCTTCCATAAGAACAAGAAGTATGCTAAAATCAAAAGAAATCGTACAGCACGGAGGCAGTGAATGATAAATATCAAAAAATACCTGCAGGAGAGGGAGAAGAAGGGAGATCATTCTTTTGAAAAAAAGATATGGTTTCATCGCGGAAAAAAGCTTGCTCTCGTGGCAGCAGTAATAATTGCCACGGCGGGAGTACTTGGTGCATATCAATATTACCGAAAGCATTTGATATATACAGGCTATGATGTTATGTCTGTCACAGAGCTAACGGAGATTATAAACGGGGAATATAAAGCATATGGCGATTATATTCTCCGTTATAGTATGGATGGAATTTCCTGTATGGATAAAAATGGTACACTTATCTGGGGACAGGCTTATGAGATCAAGAATCCCATTGTTGATGTGTGCGGCAATTATGTGGCGCTGGCAGCGCAGAGGGGAAATGAAGTATATATCTTTAATCGCTCTGGTTATCAGGGAGAAGTGAGAACACAATATCCCATCTCCAAAATTCGTGTGGCGGGACAAGGTGTTATTGCTGTTATGATGGAAGATTCAGGAAATAATTATATTAAATTATTTGACACACAGGGGGAGGAGCTGGTGGGAAATAAGACCTCTCTGGAAGGAGAAGGCTATCCATTTGCTTATTCTCTGTCAGAAGATGGAAAAAAGATGGCGGTCTCATCACTTGATATTATTGGAAATTCTCTGGAAAATGTAGTGGAATTTTATAATTTTTCTGATGTAGGACAGGATTATGTCGAGCGTCTGGTGGGAACATACCAAGAAGAATTTGCAGATTCGCTTGTCCCTATGATAGAATTTATCAACAATGATACAGTTTGTGCTTTTGCAGATAATCAGCTTGTACTGTTTCGAATGAGAGAAATACCAGAGATTATCACAAGGATTCCAATCGAGGAGAAAATTCATTCTGTTTTTTATAACCGTTCCTATATAGGCTTGATAACAGCACATGAGGCAGAGGGAGCACAGTTTCAGCTTCGAGTATATACAGCCGACGGAAGGCCAGTAAATGGGATAACAGGGAAAGCATTTGCAGAAAGGTACACACATGCATTTTTCGCGGATCAGAGCGTAGTGTTATACAATGAGTATTCCTGTGAAATAATAAATATGAATGGAGTGGAAAAATTTCACTATACTTTTGAAAAAAATATAGTATTATTTAAATACATAGCGGAGAGTAGATTTACACTTATCACCTCCTCTTCTATTAGTGAAATACGTTTAAAATAAAAGAGAAAGCCCGCATTTGGACTGGAAATGGAGAGAACATGGAGACAGGCAAAATTTTATTAATTGCAGTGGTGGCATTTTTGGCTTTGTGCACGTTGAATGGCTACAGAAAAGGTTTTTTAAAAATCGCATTATCCATGGTTGCAATGGTTGCAACTATAATTATTGTGGGGATTTTAAATCCACATGTAAGTCGCTTTTTAATGGAGCACACAGAGTTATATGAAACACTCAAAGAAAGTACAGAAGAATTTGTGGATCAAATATTTGACACAGAACTTAATATGGCGATAAATACGCGGACGGATGAGATTTTTGCTATCGATCACTTAACACTGCCAAAATCCATCAGAGAGAAATTGATAGAAGATAATAATTCTGTGATTTATGAAGCTTTGGGGGTGAATGGCTTTAAGGATTATATCAGCAGTTATTTGGCGCGTATGATATTAAATGCTATTTCTTTTATTGGGACATTGATAATAGCAGGATTTTTGGTTAGGGTAGTGTTTGTTATGGCAGATATTATTGAGAGAATTCCCGGAATAAAAGGGCTTAATAAGACAGCAGGTCTGGCGGTTGGATTTTTGCAGGGGATAGTGATCTTGTGGGTACTGTGCCTTGTAATCACAGCTATGGGTGCCACAAAAACGGGACAGCAGATATTGGAGATGATACATGATAGTGTGATATTAAGCTTTATTTATAATAATAATTGCTTGATGTTGTGGATAGGAAATATATTGAAATAAAAATTTTTTAAAAAATTTTTAAAAACATATTGACAGTTTGAAATTGTTGTGATATTATAAACAAGCTGTCGCTGATAAGTGCAGCAGATAAGAAAAATCCTAGAACCTTGATAACTGAACAGCATAGAAACAAACCAACCTTGAAAATTCGAAGAGAAGAATTTTAAGAACGAAACCAAGTAAAACGAACAAGTCAGTGAATTCTG
>CAMUFS010000059.1 GCA_947088195.1 uncultured Clostridia bacterium | reverse complement strand
CACATAATTCGCAAGCTCATTATGTGCCGATGTTTTTCAATAGGTTCCTTGAGGATACCAATACTTTGATTCTGCGGCCCCTTTCGACCATAATTCCATATACAAAACATAACTCCATAAATATTTTATTCATGATGCCCATGATGTCCTCCGTGATGTCCATTCTGGTAATCATCTGCAGGCTCTACTATCACACCAGTATTTGTCTCATACTGATATAACAATTCTCGAAGCTGGTGCATCGTCATTGTTTTACATTCTTCCAAAGTAAGGGATGGATTGTATTCAGACAGGTAAAGATATATCTGATATTTTCCAATAGAAACTCCACAGTGATGAGCGGCCTGTGCGGTTTCCATATCGGTTTGTACACAAGTGCCATAATATGGCGTAGAATCTGTGCAGTTTTTCAGCCCCTCAAGGATCTCTTCCGCTTTCGGAGAAGCAACCGTAAAAGTCAGCGCCGCATCCCTATTGAGATAGGACTGCATAAGCTCACTTTCCATTAATAGTTCCACAGCTTTTAGATAACTTTTTCCAGTCAGGTGGATATGAGAGAGAAGAATCGCTCCATCCCGATTCTTACTTTCTACACGTGTGACATAGTTAAAGCGATTTAGCGTAAGTTCTATAGAGGGATTTACATCCATGCTCACATAGGACACAGGAGTCTCCCAGAGATAGAAGCCACTGCCAATGCAGATAAATAGCAACACAAAAGCTACAGCAAGAGAGCGGACCGGGGTTTTATGTGTTTTATTTTGTTCCATCTGCTGCAATAGATAAGAATACGTATGTGTCTTCATCTGTTCTGTTGCATGGATCTGCCCGAAGGTATCCCGGATTTTATTCTTCAATGCTGTCACCACCTAACTCTTGTTTTAACTGTTCCCTTCCTCTTGATAAAAGAGAGTATACGGTGTTTTCTTTTTTGTTCAAAAGCCTGCCGATTTCCTTGGCAGTATACCCTTCATAATAATGCAGATAAATAACGAGCTTATACCGTTCTGGCAGAGCCAGCACAGCTTCGATAATATCCAGATTTTCTGGTGCTACACTTGCGCTTTCTTCAGAGAGCAGCTCAAGCGGAACCGTGCGCCGCCGAAATAAACTTTTTAGGAGATCCTTGCAGGAATTTATTGTGACGCGGATAAACCATGCTTTTTCGTGTTCTGCGCTCTCAAAAACATCAGAACGAAGGACATATTTCAGAAGAACCTCCTGTAATACATCCTCCGTATCTTCATGATTCTTAAGATGCAGAAGGCAGATTCTGCGAATCATGTCAGCATATAGTTCAATCGCATGTTCTGCCTCCTGTTCTGTGCGCATAGAATCCCCCTTTAATGTGAATTAATGGTGATGGCATCCTCTGCGTACATAAGTGGTCTGAACTGCTGCTGTCTGAGCTGTCTGCCATGCATGACAGTGATCGCAGATGCCATCTCCATCATAATCATAGAAATAATCACAGATACCATCCGCATTTGCATCGTAATAATGATCACAGATGCCATCGTTGTTTGCGTCATGGAAATTGCTGCAGATATTATTTACGGAGCAATAGCCGCTGCCATTTCCGCATCCATACCCATAACCGCCACCATGATGGCCGTGAGCATAAGCAGGTACTGTCATACCTATCATAGCAAAACATACAAGACTTGTCACTAAAAACTTTTTCATTGGATAAAACCCTCCTATATTTGTTATTTTACTTATAATACGACACAGAAAAGAGAATCCTTGCAGAAAAAAGAAATTTTCTTGTATATGTTATGTTTTTATTTTATAATGGAGTAAATGTTGGATGTCAAATAAAGATCGGTGAGGATAATATAAAAAATGGAATGTATCAATCATAGTGAGAATGGGGAAAAGAAAGAGTGTTCTGGAATCGAAAAAGAGAGGGAGGCACAGGAGGAGATTCTGCGGCTGAGACAGGCAAATCTGGAGCTAAAAGCAGCTTTGGAGGCATCAGAGGAGGAGAATCGTGCCAAGACCCGTTTTTTGTCAAGCATGTCACATGATATTCGGACGCCGATGAATGCTATTATGGGCATGACCTCGATAGGGCTAAGCCATATTGATGAAAAATCAAGGGTGCTGGATTGCTTGCAAAAGATAAAAACTGCCTCTGTACATTTGATGAGCTTGGTAAATGATGTGTTGGATATGTCGAGAATTTCAAGTGGGCGTATGGTATTGAATGAAGAAGAATTTTCGCTGGCAGATCTAATTCATGATATTATGATTATTGTGCGCCCACAGGCAGCACAGAAGCATCAGAGATTTCAGATGGAGATTGGACAGATTTATGAAGAGAAGCTTGTTGGCGATCCACTTCGTCTTAGACAGATTTTAGTAAATATTATTGGAAACGCGGTGAAGTATACACAGGAGGAAGGCAAGATTCAAGTAAGCTTTTCCCAGCATACAGAAGAAGCGTCCACCAAGGAAGGAGAGCATCTGGTATGGCTGGACTTTATTTGTAAGGATAACGGGTTCGGCATGAGCGAAGAGTTTTTAAAACGAATCTTTATCCCCTTTGAGCGCGTGAATAATGAGAAAGTCAATAAAATTGAGGGAACGGGGCTTGGCATGTCCATCGTCAAGAATCTTTTGGATCGCATGAACGGCACCATCACAGTGGAAAGTGAGGAGGAAAAAGGAAGCTGCTTTTCTGTATCCATTCCATTTATTGCAGTTGCAGATGAGGAGGTGTATCCTCTGCCAGAAGGACAGACTGTGCTGCTTGCGGAGAGTGTGGATGGCAGGGCAGAGCAGATAATCACTTATTTAAAAGAGGGCGGATTGAATATTGTACATAAAAAGAATGGTATGGACGCTGTGACGTGGCTGACGGAGGCGCAGTATGAAAATCATATGCCATGTGCCTTAGTTTTGGGTCAGGAGCTTACCGATATGCCTGTGCTGGGGCTTGCATCTCATGTGCGCCAGCTTGCAGGAAAAGAATTTCCGATCCTTCTGGTGGCAGAGGTCGACTGGGCACAGATGGAATATCGTGCCGTGAGGTCAGGTGTGGACGCTTTTGTGCCATGCCCACTGTTTAAAAGCAGATTATTCTCAGCGTTATCAAGCATGGTAGGAAAGGAACAAAAAGATCAGAAGGAGCGATTAGACAGTGCTATTGACTATGGAAAATATCGAGTTTTGCTGGTGGAGGACAATGAACTAAACAGGGAAATTGCCGTGGAGCTTTTGTCCATCACTGGTGTTCAGGTAGAGACGGCAGAAAATGGGCTTCAGGCCGTGGAAGCATTTGATAGGTCAGAGGAAGGATATTATCATCTAATCTTTATGGATATTCAGATGCCCGTGATGAATGGATATGAGGCGGCAAGGAAAATACGACAGCTTCAGAGAGCAGATGCTAAAACCGTGTGGATCGTTGCAATGACAGCAAATGCTTTTGTGGAGGACATTCGATTGTCGCGGGAGGCAGGCATGAACGAACACTGTTCGAAGCCAATAGATATGGAACGGATACATGACATTTTGCGCAGGCAGTTTAGAAAGTAAGATATGGAGGAAATAAAGATGCAGCCATATCAGAGCGAATATATTTTAAATTTAAAAGCAATTATTGCATTGACAGAGAGAAAAATGGCATCAGGGTACTCTTATGAGGAATATCACACCTTGCTGCTTGACGAAAGAGAACAGATAAAAAAGAAAGTCAAACATAATATAGATTTGTTGCGCGAAAATCTGTTTCCTTTATTTGATAATTTATTTGACGCAAAAGAGGAGGAGATCAAAGATCTAGAAGAATTTGCCAAAGTCCTTTTAGATGGAAAAAATGAGCTTGACGGAGGCTTATTCTGCCAGATTCATCAGGCACTTCTCAACCGGGCAAGGCTGTTAAAAAACCGAAATAACATTATCCAAGAGCTGTACTGGCTTGGAATTGGACGCTTTTATATGTGTAATAAGATGGTAGGACTTGATCTTGCCTACACAGAAAGCTATATGTCTCAGATGCGTCTTTGCTTTGCGGAGGCAGCAGCATATTTAAAATATTATGATGAGATTGAGGACACACAGACCAGAGGCTATATTTTGCGCTCCCGCGCCAACACAGCATTAGGTCACTTTAAATCAGCGAGTGACAAAATACGATTAACAAGGCAGACATTACAGATTCTACACGATAAAGGCTATCAAGAAAAAGAGCCAACTCTTCCATGGGAGAAATATATCTATATGACTCATCAGCAGATGGCGTCCAGCATATCGTACAATCGGGAAAATGACATGACCTCACAAGATGTGGCAGATATTATGGAATCAGCACATATTGTCTATCAGAGACAGATTCAGGAAGCAAAGAGCCGCAATGAGGCACCTCCAATCAAATCAGCATTTTCCTGTAAAACCATTGAATACTACTGTGGCCTGTGTTCCTTGGAGGAGTTGCTTGCCAAGATGGAGCTTTTGATGGATCAAGTAGATATATCTGACTTTTCAGTAGATAATATGTATGGGATTCTGTCTTTGCCAGCCTTTTATTGTCAATATTTAAGAGAGTATCCAGAACAGCTTAATGGGCGGCAGGAATATCTGGAAAAACTATATAAAAAAGTAATCATTTACGTAGAAACATTTCCAGAAAAGACGACAAATGAACGGATCTTCTTTTTTTTAAGACAACTTTCCTCCACATTCTTAGAGACAGAACACAGTGTTTCCTACGGAAAATTTCAACAAAAGCTATTACTTTGCTTTGCACCTGACATCTATGTGCACAGCCATGTAGTAGGCAGAGCGGCGGCAGCCTTATGTGAGATTATTATAGATGAGGAACCATCCTTCTTTGATGATATGAAGCATATTCGACAGATACAGGACATAGAGGAGAAAAGGCAAAAAGTAATAAACTATGCAATGGAATGTGGCGTATTTCATGATATAGGAAAAATAAACTTTATGAGCTTATATTCCCACACAGGGAGACAGTGGTTTGAAGAAGAATATGAGATGGCACATCTGCATACTGTGGTGGGCAGCTCTCGCCTAAGTGCCTGCAAATCCACCCAGCACTACGCAGCCGCCGCACTGGGGCATCATAGCTGGTATGACGGCTCACATGGCTATCCTGAGAGCTATAAACGGCTGGAGAGCCCTTATCGACAGATGGTGGATGTAATTGGGCTGGTGGACTGGATGGACAATAAAATGAATACCACATGGCTGTATGGGGGAACAGAACGAACTTATGAGGAAGCGGTAAGAGATGCGGTGGCATTAGAAGGAAAAAGGTTTTCACCACTTTTGACGGCACGGCTTAGAGATAAGAGGGTGGTGGAAATACTTAGACGTGCATTTGAAGAAGGGTGCAAAGAAGCGTATTGGACTTTGTATAGAGAAAGCTGTAGTAAAGAAGAAGAGGGGGAGGAACGCTAATAGAGCTATCTATCGTCTTCTGCTCCGGCTACGGAAGCAGACGGATTCTATGTGTTCTGTCCAAAGCTTTCGGCATTTCCGCAACCGACTTCTATGCGGCGTCCATGCCGCAGAGAAGTCTTAGACGGACGTCCTGTCCGTCTATTGCTAGAAATTGACAGAACACTAAGAACCGTCAGCATCCTCCGCAGTCGCTGAATCCGACAGATAGCTCTATTGGCTGGTGGTTGGTTGTTCTACTTATAGGAAAAATTCTAGTTTATTATGAGACTACTAAAAGAATTAATCTTCAACCGTAGTTAATACAATATATTGTGGTGTTGCAAAAATATATTGTATATATTGTACGTGTTCTTATATAATTTGAACTTTTTAACAGCTTTGCTTATTATGAAAGTTGTAAAAGATAATTACTAGATAAAAAACAGATACAGTTGATTAAGTTAAAAATACACCATACAATTTTAGGTTATAAATTCTATAAAACAGTATCCAGCTAAGGGGTAGAATAACTGAGATCAGTGAAGAGAGCGTGTGGTCAGATTCAGCGACTGCGGAGGGAACGGCGGTTCTTGTGTTCTGCTTAAAAGGCAGCAATAGACGGACAGGACGTCCGTCTAAGGCTCCTCTGCGGCATGGACGCCGCATAGGAGCCGGTTGCGGAAAAACAGAAAAAAGTGGGAGCAGAACACATAGAATCCGCCAGTTCCCGTAGCCGGAGCAGAAGATGACCACACGCTCTCTTTGCGTTCCCTACCCCAAAACATGAGGACAATAATAATGGAAAATAAAATTTACCATACAAAACAAAGAGAAGCTATTCTCCAATATCTGGAAAGCAGCAGCTCCCGCCATGTATCGATCGAGGATGTGCTTGATCATCTAAAAGCCGCCGGAGAAAAAGTGGGAAGAACTACCATATACCGTTATATGGAAAAACTTACATCAGAAGGCATACTTCGAAAATACTATATTGAAGAAGGCGCCGGAGCATGTTATCAATATATAGAACCATGGGAAACATGCCGTGAACATTTTCATCTAAAATGTCTGAAATGCAATAAACTATTTCATTTAGAATGTGACTATCTAAATCAGATTGGTGAACATATCTTGACACATCACGGTTTTGAGGTCGATCACACAAAAACAGTTTTTTATGGAATCTGTAAAGATTGTAAGGAAAAGGTATTGGATAATTAAGAGAAATGTGCTAAACTGAAAAAGAACAACCTTTGGAAGGAGTAGGAGTAAACCATGATACAGACAACAGATTATTATCGGGTGAAACCAGTACAGACAGATACAGAGGCGAAATCTGCCACTGATACCATACAGAACTCAGATTTTGCATCCGTTTTGGAGACGACAACCACACAGCCAGAGAAAAAACAGACGGCGGAAGTGCCGATGGATGATCTTTTTCTCAAGGCAGCACAGACCTATCAGATCCCTGTGAATCTGGTGAAAGCAGTTGCTAAAACGGAGTCAAATTTTAATCCCAATGCAGTATCCTGCTGTGGTGCGCAGGGAGTTATGCAGCTTATGCCATCCACAGCGGCGGGACTTGGCGTGAAGGATCCCTTTGATGCAGAGCAGAATATTATGGGTGGAGCAAAGTATCTATCGCAGATGATGGACCGCTACAATGGAGATGTCAAGCTTTCTCTGGCGGCTTATAATGCAGGTGCAGGGAATGTGGCAAAGTATGGAGGTGTTCCTCCTTTTAAAGAGACACAAGCTTATGTGGAGCGCGTGATGGGGTATATGGAGGAGGATATGGAGTCTCCGACATACACGCAGGAGGTGCGGGAGCAGAATCTGGTATATACGGTTCGCAATTCTGATAAAAGCTACACATATGAGGATTATTCAAGGTTTATGGATCTTTTCCGTGAAGAAGAGGCATTAAGCCGTCTGGATAAGTTTTATAAGACACGCATAAATTAGCTTTGGATAGGAAGCTTATTCTGTGAAAAAGAACATATAGTTGGAAAAGAGGCTGCTGCAAAAGCAAACATGCTGAAGGTATTTGGGCATATCGGCTTTTGCAGCAGTCCCTTGTGTTATATACTGAAGTGGAGTTTTGATATGAAGCCATTAGAGAAGCTATTTCTGGGTTCTGCCATTGTGGCATCTATTTTTCTTGCAATGATATTTCTTTTATTTGCCTTGCAAAAGCAGGGAATTTTGCCGGTGGCCGTGTTTGGGGACAATGCTTGGCAAGCACAGCAGCAGGAGACAGAGACAAAGGAGACCAAGATTAAAGGAGTTCCGATTGGAGAGGTTCCGACAAAAAAGCCGGAGAAGGAGGGGGCCTCGACAGATAGTATTGTGGAAAAAAGTACAGAAAATGGGGAGAATCAGGAACAAATGTCAGAGACGGCAGATGTGAATAAAGAGACAACGGTGCCAGCTGTTGTTCTTCCTGTGCCAGAGCCTGAGACGGAAGCCGATCCATATCCTTATTATATTAAGGTAAATAAAAAGCAGAATTGTGTCACTATCTATCAAAAGGATGCGGCGGGAGAGTATACAATTCCGATCAAGGCCATGGTATGCTCCACAGGTTATGCGACGCCACTTGGGGTATTTGGCTCAAAGGGAAAATATGTGATGAAAGGATTGATACATGGGGTGTTTGGGCAATACTCTACATGGATCACTGGAAATATTCTATTTCATTCTGTGCCAAGTGCAAGGGCGACAAAGGACAGTGTGAGTGTGCGCAATTATAATCAGCTTGGCACTACAGCATCGGCAGGCTGCATTAGGCTGACTGTGGCGGACGCCAAGTGGATCTATGATAATTGTGAGATAGGGACCTTAATTGAGATCTATGAGGGGGAAGAAGTGGGGCCGCTTGGCAAGCCAGAGGCAATTAAACTGCCAGATGGTTCTAAATGGGATCCCACCGATCCCGATCCAGAGAATCCGTGGCATGAACATCAGCCAAGTATAACTGTGGAGAAGGAGAAGATGCTTTATTTTGGAGAAGAGTGGACTCCCTATGAGGATATAGAGGCGTTGGACACCTGTGGAAACGATATTACACAGAAGGTGGAGATTGTGGGTGAAGTGGATTGTTATCAGCCAGGAAGCTATCTGGTTCGCTTTACTGTCACTGATGCTGTGAGAAAAACGGCGGAGGCAGAATGTACTTATATTGTGCTTCCGATTCCTGTGCAGGAAAAGGAGACGTCAGAATAATGAATATATAAGAGGGAGGTGTATTATGAAAGGAAAGTGGAAAAAATTTTTTTCGTATTATAAGCCATATAAAAGGTTATTTTTGGCGGATATGTTTTTTGCCTGTTTGGGAGCGGCTGTGACATTGATTTTGCCGTTGATTATTCGCTATATCACAAATGATGTAATCGTTCGGGAGCCCAATCAGGCGCTGCGCACCATCCTTGTGCTTGCCGGCGTTATGGTTGCGATGATTCTTTTGGAATGTTATTGTAATTTTTTTATAGCCTACTATGGGCATATGATGGGTGCTCGCATGGAATACAATATGCGGAATGAGATATTTTCCCATTATCAGAAATTATCATTTAGTTTCTATGATAATCAGAAGGTCGGGCAGCTAATGAGTCGTGTCACAAATGATCTGTTTGAGATCAGTGAGCTGTTTCATCATGGACCTGAGGATATTGTGATCTCTATAATTAAAATGTTTGGTTCTCTTGCGATTTTGCTTACGATCAATGGCAAGCTGGCATTGGTTGCCTTTGCGATTATTCCAGTGATGCTTGTCTATGCCGCATACTTTAATGTTAAGATGAAGCAGGCGTTTAAGAGAAATCGTGCCAGAATCGCGGATATTAATGCACAGATAGAGGATAATCTGTCTGGCATCCGCGTGGTGAAATCCTTTGCCAATGAAGAGATTGAGATGAAGAAATTCACACTTGGCAATGACCGATTTTTGGAGAGCAAGAAGGACAGCTACCGCTATATGGGCAGTTATCATGCGGGGCTGGGCGCATTTACAACCTTTATTAATATCGCTGTTATTGTGGCGGGTGCCTTGTTTATCACAAGGAATATAATTGAGGTGACGGATCTCATTACATTTTTGCTCTACATTAATAATTTTACTGAGCCAGTAAAGAAATTAATTAATTTTACCGAGCAATTTCAAAATGGAGCATCCGGCTATGAGCGTTTCTTGGAGATTCTTGCTGTTCATCCTGATATTGTGGACAGGCCAGATGCAAAAGAGCTTAGGGATGTAAAGGGAGATATTGTTTTTGAGCATGTTGGATTTCAGTATGAGGACACACAAGAGGAGGTGCTTGCCGACATTAATCTTAAGGTAGATGCCGGGAGATACATTGCTCTGGTTGGTTCTTCAGGGGCTGGAAAATCTACGCTTTGCAGCTTAATTCCAAGATTCTATGATGTGAGTCACGGCGTGATCCGCATTGATGGAATTGATATTCGTGATGTGACATTAAAAAGTCTGCGTGAAAACATTGGCATTGTACAGCAGGATGTCTATTTGTTTGCTGGCACTGTGATGGACAATATTCGCTATGGAAAGCCAGATGCCACAGAAGCAGAGATTGTTGCCGCCGCGCAGAATGCCAACGCACATGAATTTATTATGGGTCTTCCAGAAGGTTATGACACATATATAGGGCAGCGGGGCATTAAACTCTCCGGCGGGCAGAAACAAAGATTATCCATAGCGAGGGTATTTCTTAAAAATCCTCCTATTCTTATCTTTGACGAGGCAACCTCCGCGCTTGATAATGAGAGTGAGAAGGTGGTGCAGGATTCGCTAGAAAAACTGGCGAAGAACCGAACCACCTTTGTGATAGCACACAGGCTTTCCACCATACGAAACGCTGAGAGAATACTGGTGCTCACAGAAGAGGGAATTGCAGAAGAGGGAACGCATCGAGAGCTCTTGGAAAAGCAGGGGATCTATGCGGGCTTGTATCAGATGCAATTTGCAGGAACAGAAAAATAGAATTTTTTATAAATAGTTGAGTTTCTAATTTAGATTTGCTATACTTTATGAAAGTTTTTATAGGAGGTTTATAATGATAGCAGATAGAATGATTGGTTTTGTTAAAAACAGCTCTGCCATCCGCGCCATGTTTGAGGAAGGAAAGCGGATGGCGGCGATCTATGGCGCAGAGAATGTATATGATTTTAGCCTGGGAAATCCAAATGTCCCAGCACCGGTTGAGGTGGAGCGTGCGATAAAAGCAATCCTGGAGGAAGAAAACTCAGTATTTGTACATGGATATATGAATAATTCTGGTTATGAGGATGTCAGGGCAGCGATCGCTGGCTCAATTAATCGGCGGTTTGACACAGAGTTTTCGGAGAAAAATATTATTATGACAGTGGGCGCAGCAGGCGGGATGAATGTGATATGCAAGACACTTCTCAATCCCGGCGATGAGGTGGTTGTATTTGCGCCATATTTTGGGGAATACCGTGCTTATGTTGGAAATTATGATGGTGTGTTAGTGGCAGTGTCTCCAGATACAGAAACATTTCAGCCAAATCTTAAAGAATTTGAGCAAAAGCTGACAGAAAGAACAAAAGCAGTGATTGTAAATACGCCAAACAATCCAACGGGAGTGGTTTATTCTAAAGAGACCATAAGCAAGATGGCAGCAATACTTGAGAAAAAGCAAGAAGAGTTCCACACGGATATTTATTTAATCTCGGATGAACCATACCGAGAGCTTGTCTACGATGGAGTGGAAGTACCATATCTCACAAAATATTATAAGAATACAATCGTGGGATATTCTTATAGTAAGTCCTTGTCATTGCCGGGTGAGAGGATTGGGTATCTGGTGATACCAGACGAGGCCGCTGACAGCGCAGATATTTTAGCCGGGGCAAATGTGGCAACCAGAATACTTGGTTTTGTCAATGCACCTTCCCTGCAGCAGCGTGTGGTGGCGAGATGTGTGGATGCAAAATGCAATGTGGCAGCTTATAACAGAAATAGGGAGCTTTTGTATAACAGCCTAGTATCCTATGGGTATTCTTGCGTGAAACCAGAGGGAGCCTTTTATCTGTTCGTCAAATCTCCGACAGAGGATGAGAGAATTTTCTGTGAGGCAGCAAAAAAGCATAATATTCTGGTTGTGCCGGGCCGATCATTTGAATGTCCAGGATATGTGAGAATTGCATATTGTGTTGGTTATGACACCATAGTCAAAGCGCTGCCGGGCTTTCAGGCATTGATAAAGGAATTTTAGACAGGAGAAGCTTATACACGAAAGGTGTGGAAATTAAGATGAGAGCATGGGAAAAAAATATTAGACAGGTAGTTCCATATACGCCGGGAGAGCAGCCTAAGG
>CAMUFS010000058.1 GCA_947088195.1 uncultured Clostridia bacterium | reverse complement strand
GGGAGAAAGAAGCATCGAGGACAATATCCATTATTTTGAAAGTGTCATAAAAAGCTGTGAAGTATTTCTAAAAAGCTTAGAGTCCGTTCCACAATATATTGACACATATAGCGACATTATTGAACAAAAAGAGAAAGCACTTTACTGGCAGATGACAGCAGAATATGGACGGCAAAGTATGCAGATGCAAATTAAGTGGGCACAGGACTGTATTCGTCGATTGGAGGGAAAATAATACTATGAATATTTTAGTGATAAATGGCAGTCCAAAGGACGGCAACAGTAATACCTATCGACTGACATCTGCCTTTCTGGATGGTATAAAGCAGGGATTTCAAGATATTCAGACAAAGGAGCTTTCCGTCAGTCGCATGGATATTAAGCCTTGCCTTGGCTGTTTTTCATGCTGGAATCGCACCCCTGGACAATGCTGTATACAAGACGATATGCAGCACGTCATTCAAGAGCTGCTTTGGGCAGATGTAACAATATGGAGCTTTCCACTTTATTACTACTCAGTTCCCGGCCCTCTAAAAAATCTGATTGATCGGCAGCTTCCTATGCTTCTTCCCTTTATGGTAGAAGATGAGGGACAAGTTGGAAGTGGAAATCACCCATCTCGATATAATATGAGCGGGAAACGAACAGTGGTAATTTCCACCTGCGGTTTTTATACTGCAAAGGGGAACTATGATGGTATCTACAGTCTATTCGATCATTTCTGCGGCAAAGGAAACTATACAGCTATTTTTTGCGGTCAAGGCGAACTGTTTCGGGTGCCGGAATTATCCTCACGTACCAATGAATATCTTTCCTATGTGAAACAGGCGGGGAAAGAGTATAGAAAAGGAAGCATTTCCATGGAAACACAGGAAGCACTTAATCAACTGTTGTTACCAAGAGAAACCTTTGAAGCCTGTGCAGATGCAAGCTGGGGAATGGAACAGAACAGTGAGAAAAACAATTCTACTGCGAAAAAAGAATCAGATACCTTAATTTTCACCAGACAAATGGCAGCGCTTTATCACAAAGAAAACTATCCCGGCAAAGATATTGTGTTGGAAATGAGTTACACAGATGTGAAAGAATGTTATCAAATCCTATTAGGAAAAGACGGAAGCCACGTATATACAAATGGAACATTAACGGCTACCACAAGGATTGAAACGCCAGTTACTGTATGGCGCTCGATTGCAGCCGGAGAAATTCGAGGTGACGAGGCCATGATGCAGGGGCTCTATAAGGTAAAAGGTGATTTTACCTTGATGCTGAAATGGGACAATTATTTTGGCATTTCGCAGCCACAAGTGAAACAAACGGAAACAGCTTCTCCACTGAGAAACACCAATATGAATATTATGCTAATTCCATGGATTGTTTTGTGGATAGCTCCAGCCATCCACAAACAATGGGGATGCCTTATCACTCTTGGCGTATGTGCTCTTATTCCTCTTTTCTTCTATCGAAACAGAAAGACATTCTATGATATTTTGACGAATACCTTGGTAACTGGCATTTCTGTTATTATGCTGGCCGGAGGTTCAGAAAAATGGCTGCTGCCATTATCGTATCTCTTCTTTGGTTTTATGTGGGCCGTATCTTGTTTTGGAAAAGTACCTCTTACGGCCAATTACTCCATGAACAATTACGGCGGTGAGGACGCTTTGCACAACACACTTTTTCTCAAAACAAACCGTATTTTGACTATGCTTTGGGGTGTCCTGTATCTGGCTACCTCTATTTTTACATGGTTCCTAATGCGAACCCCTATTAGCAGTCTTGTGGGACTTATCAATTCTATATTACCCATCTTTATGGGAATTTTTACAGTATGGTTTCAGAAATGGTATCCAGCAAAAGTAGCGAGAGGAAAGTAAAATCCCTCAATTTATGCTTGAGAAAGGTCCACTTGGAGAATGGAAGATATAAGATTTGGCTCTGTGGACCTATCTCAAATATAACTGTAAAAAATTTATTTTATCAAATCTGCGCAATCCTTTGGGAATGTTTGCATCAGATTATATTTGAAAATTCCAGTTCTTTCTCTCCCTTTGTCACAAGCACATGATCTCCTGCTTTTATCGTTCCTTCTAAGATTTTTTCCGCAAGCGCGTCCTCCACTTTACTCTGAATTGCTCTCCTAAGAGGGCGAGCGCCATATTTCTCATCGTATCCTTTTTCAACAATATATTCCCTCGCCGCCTCATCCACCTCTATCGTAATATTCATCTGTGCCTTAACCCGTTTTGCCAAAATATCAAGCATAATTAACACAATACTGTGGATGTGTTCCTTATTCAGTGCATGGAACACAATAATCTCATCAATACGATTTAAAAATTCTGGCTTAAAGAGCCTTTTTACCTCATCCATCACATTGGATTTCATCTGGTTATAGCTCTCCTTCTCACTTCCATTACCGCCAAATCCCAGACGCTTTGGAGAAATAATATTTTCTGCACCTGCATTGGATGTCATAATTAACACTGTATTCTTAAAGTCAATCCGCCTTCCCTGTGCATCCGTAATATGCCCGTCATCCAAAACCTGAAGTAAAATATTAAATACATCGGGATGTGCCTTCTCAACCTCATCAAATAAAATAACCGAATATGGATTCCTTCTCACCTTTTCGCTGAGTTGTCCGCCCTCTTCATAGCCCACATAACCCGGCGGTGATCCGATCAGCTTGCTCACACTGTGCTTCTCCATATATTCCGACATATCCACACGAATCACAGCACTCTCCGTGCCAAACATTGCTTCTGCCAAAGCCTTGGAAAGCTCTGTCTTTCCCACGCCGGTAGGTCCAAGAAACAAAAACGATCCAATGGGACGATTTGGGTCCTTTAACCCCACACGTCCTCTGCGTATTGCCTTTGACACAGCAGTGACCGCTTCCTCCTGTCCTACTACACGCTTGTGAAGAATGGTCTCCAATGTCTTTAAGCGCTCTGCTTCCTCCTGTTCTAGCTTTTTCACCGGAATTTTGGTCCAGTCTGAAACTACTTCCGCAATCTGTGTCTCATCGACCCGAAGCTTTAAAGAAGCTTTCTCCCTCTCCCACTTTGCAAGGATCTTCTGCTTCTTCTCCTCCTTTTTCTCCTGCTTTTTCTTAATCTCACCGGCACGCTCATATTCTTCGCGGATAATTGCCTGTTCTTTTTCCTCACCAAGCTTTGCAATCTCCTCCTCAATCATCTTCAATTCTTTGGGAGAAGAAAAAACACCCAGACGTACCTTAGAAGAAGCCTCATCGATCAGATCAATCGCTTTATCTGGCAAAAATCTATCATTGATATAGCGTTTGGATAATTTTGCCGCCGCCACAAGAGCATCCTCTGTAATTTTCACTCCATGATGCTTTTCATAGCTTCCCCGTAACCCCTTAAGGATCTCAACTGTCTCCTCCTCGGATGGCTCATCAACCATAACTGGCTGAAAACGGCGCTCTAACGCTGCATCCTTCTCAATGTATTTTCTGTATTCTTCAATGGTAGTTGCACCAATTAGCTGAATCTCACCCCTTGCAAGCGATGGCTTTAAAATATTAGAAGCATCGATCGCACCCTCTGCGCCACCTGCTCCAATAATGGTGTGAAGCTCATCTAAAAATAACAAAACTCTTCCATCTGCCTTTACCTCAGATAATACCCTCTTAATTCTTTCCTCAAATTCTCCTCTATATTTAGAACCTGCCACCATACCTGACAAATCTAAGGTAAGCACGCGCCTGTCCTTAATTGTCTCTGGAATATTTCCCTCCACAATACAACTTGCCAGTCCCTCCACAATAGCTGTCTTTCCAACTCCCGGCTCCCCGATCAGACATGGATTATTTTTGGTTCTTCTGCTTAAGATCTGGATCACTCTCTGTATCTCTCTGCCGCGCCCTATCACGGGATCAAGCTTTCCTTCTCTCGCCAGTGCGGTCAGATCCCTGCTGTATTGATCCAGTGTTGGCGTGGAAGAACGTCCATTTCGATTTCTCGGCCTTCCATTTTGAAAATCCTCTCGGTAAAGATTCCCATCCTCACCCATAGCGAGAAGAATATCCACATAGAGCTTTTGCACATTGACTCCCAGTGTATTAAGCAGCCTCGCTGCAATGGAATCCGTCTCTTTGATCATGGCGATCAAAATATGCTCTGTGCCGATCAGTGCTGCCTTAAAACGCACAGCCTCCCTCATAGATGCCTCCAGAATACGATTCGCCCTTGGTGTATATCCTTCCGGCTCCTCCATCGCAGTGCTTCCAGATGGCGCGATCAACTGCTCCATCAAATCTCGCACCTTATCCTCTGTCACACCATGATTATTAAGAACTGCGGCCGCAAGACAACCTCCTGCCCTCAACAGGCCGACAAGAATATGCTCCGTGCCGATATAGCCATGCCCCAATTCACTGGACACCTCCTGCGCAGCACTCAGCGCCTCATTCGCTTTTTTGGTAAATCGATTTTGCATGTAAATCCTCCTATATTGTCAACTCTGGCAGATGTTCCCTAATATACTCTGCCCGGAATCTATCCCTCTTGCCATTATCCAATGGTTTTCCGGCAAGTCTCTGTAAATGAGCAGGCTGAATCCCCATCATCAGAGGATACACACTTTTCTTCTCCTGCCCGCCAAATTTAAGAAAACCACTGCTTAATCCAAATTGAATATCCGACAGCAAATTCATGCCTTCCTCTATGGCTAATGTTTTACAGTATTTTAAAACACCGTAAGAACGAAATACCGTATCCTCTATTCCAACTGGATTTTCCTGTGTAATCTTCTTTCGCAGTTTTCTTTCTTGCTTAATAATTTGATATGCGATTGTAGTTAAATTCTGCATAATTTCCTGTTCCGTCTGTCCAAGTGTCTTTTGATTATAGATCTGGTACAGATTCCCCGCTTCGCTTCCTCGTATTGTCACTCCAAAGCGCCCAATGTCAGAGGCAATTCCAGCCAGTCGCTTTGTACCTGCGATCGCAGGAAGATGAAGCATAAAAGACACCCGAAGCCCAGTCCCAACATTTGTGGGAAAACTGGTCAGATAGCCAAGCTTCTCATGATATGCATAAGGAAAACACAGATTAATCTCATTGTCCAGCTTATCTGCAAGCTTCCACGCCTTTTCCAGATTCATTCCTCCTGCAAAAGCTTGAATCCTCAAATGATCCTCTTCATTTAGCAAAATGCTGACCGCCTCGTCCTCCGACACCATCGCAGCCGCTGGCCCCTGTTTTGTGATCAGCGCCTCACTGACTAGATGGCGCTCTGTCAATGCTACCTTATCCGTATCCGATATAGCATCCATAGAAAGATAATGATAGCTTCGCCCATCCTCCCCGCCAAGCCCCGCAAGCTTGGATTTTAACTCCTCCAAAAGCCCTACCGCCTGTTCCCTTGACAGCTTGACTGGAAATGGATATTTACTTAAGTTTCTTGCAAGCCGCACCCTGCTGGAGATCACAATATCCTCATTGTCCCCTGTCTCCTCATACCATTTAAGCATCTATCCCATCCCTCTCTCTCAGTGCCTTTATCTCATCCCGGAGGCTTGCCGCCTCCTCATAATCCTCTTCCATCAAAGCTTCCTTAAGCTTTTCCTTAAGAATTTGTATCTCCTCTATTACCGAGTATTCTGCCTGCGGCTTTGTCATTCCCGCCATATGATTGTAAAGTGGCTTCTTGCCTGTGTGAATGGTATTACCTTGTATCTTTTTTATATTGCCCTCTATCAAAGGCTCAAATACATTGTAGCAATCCTCGCAGCCAAGCACTCCCTGACTGATAAAATCTCGGTAGGATAATTTACAGGTCGGGCATACCACCTGCTCCATCGTATCCTCCTTCTTCTCGCTCTCAACCGCGTAAGCGCCCAAAATACCAGCAAGCAGCTCTGCAAATGGCAGCTCATCAACAAACTCCATATCCTTTGCACATTCGCTGCAAAGGCTGTGTTCATTTTTCACCCCATTAATAATCTCTGTATAAAAAATCGTAGCTTCCCGCTCATGACATTTCTCACATAGCATCCTTCTATCCCTCCTATTCTCCCAGATATTCCATAAAAATCTGATCTATCAGCTCATGCACCTCTTCCCTGCTGATATTCTTACAGATCGCCCTCGCAATCATCAGCCTCAAATTTCTGCGCAGCTCCTCCATCGCGCGTATTTTATCCACATCAAGAGAAATAACAGCTCCTCTGCGCCTGTCCAGCTTGACAAATCCCTCCTGCTTTAAAACAGTATACGCTTTATTCACCGTATGCATGTTAATCCCGATATTATCTGCAAGCTGCCTGACCGAGGGAAGCACATCTCCCTCATGAAATTCCTCCATCGCAATCCCCAGAATAATCTGATTGCATAGCTGTAAATAAATCGCCTCATCACTATTAAAATCAATTACATACATAACATTCTCTCCTTAGTTATAGCTGTTATACCTTTCTTATAACAATACTCAGTATAGCGCAGCTTTTTCTTCTTGTCAACCAAAGAAAGAAGCGGCTGCCGCAAAGATGGAACATTCCACTTTATCGGCAGCCCTATCATTATTTTTCATCATAATCAAAAAAAGTAAAATCATCATCATCCAGATCTAACAGAAAATCGTCATCATCATCCAAATCTGGTTCTGGCTCCGGCTCTGGTTTGGGTTCTGGCTTTCTCTTTGGTTCTGGCTTTGTCTTCGCCGTCTGCTTTACAGGTGGCTCTGGTTCCTTCCTTCTCCTTGGCTCTTTTGCGGCAGCTGCCTCCTTCACCATCTCCTTTGCACTCTCCACTACATAGGAAACCTCTTCTGGCTCCTCTAAATCTTCCTCTATCTCCTCTATCTCTTCTGGTTCTTTTAACTCCTCCAGATTATCCATATCCTCATTATCCATATCCTCTTCGTCCGCATAAATTCTGTCATCCGCCTGCCCCTTAAGTTTAAAGAGGAGTCCGATCACCGCGATAATCAATACCACACAGAACACAGCCAAAACAATAATAATCATCAATTTATTCTTTGTATCAATCTGATTGCTAAGCTTCTGCTTGATAATCTCAGACTCTAGCTCCTCCACCCTGCCCGGCTCCTCCTTTGCACTGGTGGTCTCCGAAGGCTCAGATGGAATCACCATCCCTGTACTATGAAAACGCTGTAAAGTCTTCTCTTTTGAATCATATTGGTAAAAATCACATTCCCCCTTATCATTAAGAGCATAGATAAGGAAAAATTCTGTATCACTTCCCTGTATCCACGCCTGAATAGAGGTGGCCACATTTTCATCACCGCCATTGCCGAGAGCCAATGTCGTCTCATTATACCCTTCTGGTGCTTTCACATCTGCTTCAGGAGAAATCACCATATAAGAGCCAGTGGCATTGGACAGACGAATATATGGATAAACATTGTCTCTCGCACTATTATATGCATAAAATGCCCCATTCTCTCCCAAACCATCCCGCAGATAAAATAATGTTATATTCTGTGTTAAGCTGGTAAATGCAGGTATCTCCTGTCCCTGATAGGAGACAATCGTCTTCTGAAAGCCATCCGGCGCCTCAATTCCATCCACTTTTTCTGTCACATACATATCCTTTCCATTTACCATAAAGGAAACAGAAAGGTTCTCAATATCTGGGTCCTGTGCCGCCGTCGTGGTCTGTGGCTGGCTCTGTGCTTCTTTTCTTCTGACAATTATGGAATATGTCTTTACTGTTCCATTCTCGGCTGTCACCTTGATTTTAATGGTATTCACTCCCACTGCCAAATTTGTGTCAGAAATAGAAACAGACGCCTTATCACTCTCTGCCTTTGCCGTGATGGCAAGCTTGCTAATATCATTGTCAACCGTGATATCATACTCCGTCTTATCAGGAGCAAATCCCCAAAGCCCAGTAGGTGAAATATTCAGCTCAGCAAGACGGCACACATCTGAGGCAGTGCTTGGTCCCTGAATATTTACCGGAGCACTTGCCGCCGCTGTGATTGTCATGGAATCCCCACTACTTGCACTTAACGGCCCAAGATATACATTGCTGATTGTGACATTTGAGCTACCTGCCTTTTTGGCACGAAAGGTCAACATATATTTATAACTGGAAGCATCCCCATAGCCAGTAAACTTTAACCTGCCTCCCCCTCCACTGTCTGCACCGCTTATATACTCCATCATATCAGCATTATAATCCAAATAAAATTCGTAGGCCCCAATCGCCTCGCTTCCATTGACATACACACCTATCTGAAATTCCTGTCCCTCTGTCGGGCTGTAGGAAGAAGAGCCATAAGTGACGGAACCCTCTGCTGCCATGACAACTCCCGTCTGTATTAGCAGCATAATCCACACTGCAAGACAAGTAATGCTATATTTAATACGTTTCAATTTCTGCCTCCTTACCTTATGTACCTGATTTTTGTTCTATATATTTGATGTCCAATAAGTGCCTTTGCAGATGTAACATATCCCGCGCCGATATTGTTGACTGTTTTACGCCATCTGCCGTTTCCACTTGGTCCTCCCAATTAATATCTGCTGCCTCTGCATAAACCCCTGACAAATTTGAAATTCCCAAAATATGTCTCTGTAGATATAACATATCCCTGCCATTAATCTCGCCATCTCCATTTATATCCCCATAAATTACAATCGGAATCTCCTTAATCACGGAATTGTCTATATTTGCTGTGATCTGCAAAAGATTCCCCGTGGCAAGTATTCCTGTATTCACTGTCCGATCTGCATTGACAATCTGAATGTTACAGTTTGTGGAGGACATGCGAGAAAGTGCTGCCTCCGCCAAGGTTCCCAGCTCAAAGCCATATAGCACCGTCATATCACCCTCTGGCTGCCGCACATTCATAAACTCTCCCTCTCCTGCTGAAACAGTAAAGTTTCCGCCATTGTACGTGGAAGGCCCAGCAGGGACAATCACATTGATTGTATAAGTTGTACTACTTCCATTCTGCGCAGTCACTGTAACATTTACTACATTCAACCCCTCTGTCAAGGTATAATTTCCTGTTCCCGACACAGAGGAGCTGCTGTCCGCTGCCTGAGCCGACACTGTGACAGAGGACACTGGCTCATTGAGAACCACATCATATTCAATAATACTTTTATGAAACGTAGGCGTCAGCGTATAACCATCCACCGACAAATAAGAAAGCGTAGTCACTGCACCTCCAGAACCCGTCGGAAGCTCACTGGCATATTCCGGCATATTTAAATACACCGGAATCTTAAACACAATCCCAAGCTCCGTGGCATCCCCGTAAGCGATCGCCATCTTCTTTGCCTCCGAGCTTGGCGCCTGCACATTTGTCATATATTGATGTGTGTAGGGGGTGTTGCCCTGAACATTAAATTTCTGCAAATACAACGTATCTTGTCCCACATTAATATAGCGCCTGCCAAGATAAATGGCACCCCCTGCGATCGCCTTCCATCTTGTATTCCACGGCAAAAAATACTCATCATTATACTGTTGCGCAAACGCAAGCCCATTGCGGACTGGATTGCTGGAGCTAGTCGCTCCTATATTATAAAAATTAAAAAATCCCTCATAGCCGGACACTGTGCCAGACACACTGGCACTTCCCTCTGTTCCCAGCTCCTGAAGTGCGCGCGAAGCAAGGTGATAAGGGCTAACCCCAGACTGCTCCGCCGCAAAAACAAACGCATCTGCATAGGTTCCCGTCCACCCATCGGAATCTGTAATGGATTTTCCCATAAAAGAATTTACCAAAATATTTTCAATACCCTCAATCGACTGGTAGGAATTATCATAAGACAAAGTTTCAAACTGAAATACATTGACATCATCCAAAAAATTTCTTGGGTCCATATAATAGGCAATCAGCTCTCTCGACGCTGCCACCCAATCACTGCCATCAAAAACCACCCACTTATTTGTATTCCAGTCATAGGCCCCCTCCTCCATAGATTTCCATGAAGAAATCACATGATTTTGAATTAAATTCTTTCCGACTTCACTTTCCGCATTCAACGCCTCTGTCCAGTCAAGCTCTGTATGTAATGCCTCAAAAACCCATGTTGGGTGCTCTGTATGAAGAATACGCAAGCTCTCCTTATAACTCTCTGGAAATCCTTGAGAATTTAAATATGCCTCATAATCAGGACTTGTCTCCGCATTTGTCCTTGGCTTTATATAATTGCTGAGTGCATATCCCTCCAATATACTGCCGCCATAGGCAAATGATATTTTATACCAGATAAAATTTTCGTCCTTCTCGTCATACACCTCCTCCAAAATTGTTACATGATATCCATTCGGCAACGTAATGTTCGTCCCATCCGCCGCCGTTACATTTTCATAATCTGTTCCGGGACCCGACCGGATATTCAAGCTTGTGGCTCCACTGACCACACCGCTCGTCGCAGCGTAGCTGGGAAACCCAAGCATGCCAGCCAACACAGAAAAAAACAGCAAAAGAAGCAGGATTCTGCCCTGCCATCTTAGATCCCGACTTCTCCCTTTTTTTGCTATATTCATTTATTTTCTTTTGCCTTTCTCTCTTCTTCTCTGTTTCATTATAGATAATGATGTAACTTATTGTCAACTGCTTTGGAAAAAAAGTTAAATGCGCAGTTTGAATACAAATCCACATAATACTTACATACCGCTTGACAATACACACACTATTGTGATAGTATAACAAGGTAAACTATTGCAATAGTGTAAGAAAATTAGAGAGGTTTTTTATGAAATTATTTGATTCAGAGCTAAAGGTGATGGAAGTATTGTGGAAGGAAGGAGATACGACGGCAAAAAAAATCTCTGATATTTTAAAAGAAGAAATAGGCTGGAATATGAATACCACCTACACAGTAATTAAAAAATGCATTGCAAAAAATGCTATTAAGCGCAGCGAACCTAATTTTATGTGTCATGCTTTAATTACAAAAGAAGAAGTCCAAGAAGAGGAGACAGTGGAATTGATAGGCAAATTTTTTGAAGGTTCTCCTGAGCTTTTGTTTGCATCTCTGTTAAATAATAAACGATTATCAGAAAAACAGCTTATAAAGCTGCGCCATATGATCTCCGAAAAGAATAGGGACGAAACGAGGTGAGAGGCTTGCTTATGCTAAATCTAATTGAGATAAGCTTTATTGGAACCATCTTTATTCTCAGCATCATTTTCTTCCGAGCAATTATGAAAAAATATTTATCACAAAGAGTATTTATGCTGCTCTGGTACCTTGCTATTGTCCGGTTGATGCTTCCCATATCCTTTATATGGGAAGCAAAATATCAATCTGCACTTAGTAAAACCAATCAGGCAACATCCGAGCTTGCCAACCAGATTTGGCAGGGAACCATAAAACTAATAGACTCTTCTTCCGCTACAGAATACTCTGGTTCACCGTCCAATCTGCTCCTCTATTTTTCACTCAAGCTTTTATGGATCTTTGGTATGATAGTTATTCTAATATATTTTCTTTGGTCTTACAGAAGCTGCCAAAGAAATTTTAGAGAATCTCTTCCCATTCAAGATAAGAACATTCTCTGTATGCTTTACGAGATCTCTTTAACAAAACACCAGATGCGATTTCGCCATATCCATATAAGAAGCTTTGATAAAATTAGCTCACCGCTGACCTATGGTATTTTCCATCCAGTAATTTTATTGCCAAAAAAACTTTTGGCAAACTTAGAAAAGAAAGAAGCTGCTGAGGCAACAAAAACTATTATAACCCACGAATTTATCCATATTAAGCGCATGGATACCTTGACAAAAATATTGCTTGTCGCAGTACTTGCCATTCATTGGTTTAATCCATTT
>CAMUFS010000057.1 GCA_947088195.1 uncultured Clostridia bacterium | reverse complement strand
GAACATGATTCTCCTATATACAAATAAGCGATAACTATATTTTGTATAAAGTATACTAAAAGAACAGATGTAATGATAAAGGAGCCGATATGGAAATTCGTAAACTTCGTATTGGAGATATGCTTTTGTCTTCTAATATTCTTATGGCACCTCTTGCTGGCTATACTTGTTATCCATTTCGTATGCTGGCGTATGAGCTTGGTGCTGGTCTGTGTTTTACAGAGATGGCCAGCGCCAACGCATTAAAATATGATGATAAAGCCACCAAGCGGCTTCTATTTACTACAAAGGAAGAGCCTGTCCGGGCTGTCCAGCTTCTTGGTGGCACACCTGCAGTGATGGAGCAGATGGCAAAAAGCTCTCTTCTAAAAGATTTCAATATTATAGATATTAATATGGGCTGTCCCGTTCCCAATGTATTTAAAAGTGGTGAGGGCAGTGCACTTATGTTGGATAGAAAACGCGCGGCGGCAATTATCCGTGGTTGTAAAAAGAGTGGTAAAATAATAACGGTAAAATGCAGAACTGGCATACGGGAGGATGCAATGTTTGCGGCTGAATTTGCCCGCCTATGCGAAGATGCGGGGGCTGACATGATCACAGTCCATGGAAGAAGCCGCAGCATGATGTACGATGGAAAACCTTATCTGGAAGAGATCGCACATGCCAAGGCTGCTGTCAAAATACCAGTGATTGCCAACGGAGGAATTTTCTCAGCACACGATGCCTGTGAGGTTATGGATCGCACAGGCGTGGATGGTATTATGTTAGCGAGATATGGTCTTGAAAATCCCTTTGTTTTCAGCGTTCTAACCAAAAAGCCTTGCAATAAGAAGCCTCTTCAGCTTCTTACCGAACAGCTTACATTAACCCTACAATATTACGATGAAACTTTTGCCCTGCGCTATATGAAAAAGCTTGCCTCTTATATGATGAAAAAACGAAAAGGAACAAAAAAATATAAGGAACAGCTCTATAGAAGTGGAAGTATAAACGAGCTTATGGATGTTATTCATCTAATTTTTGACGAAATGGAGAGCACAGGATTATATGACGGATTATTATAAGATAGTTGATGGTGTTTTAAAGTCCTATTTTGGCAGAGAGGAATGTGCGTATGTTCCAGAAGAAATTCATACCATAGATGAGGGAGCATTTAAAGGTTGTGCTTCCCTTAAAAAGGTAGTGCTTCCAAAAGGATTGCGCTATATTGGAAAAGGCGCATTTAAGGGATGTCGAAAGCTTGAAGAAGCCGAATTGTCACCGGGTATCACTTATATTGGAGACTATGCCTTTCACCGCTGCCATTCCCTAAAACGAGCAATTCTGCCGCCATCTGTCACCACTTTAGGAGATTGTGTATTTCTTTACTGCGACAGTCTACAGGAAGTGCGGATTCCGGGTGTCACACGCCTTGGGACACAGGCTTTTGCAAATGATATTCAATTAAAATATTTAGAAATATCCAAGGAGCTTATGGAAGATTGCATTTGTGACGTTTTTACTGGCTGTGGAAAAATAAGTGTGATCTCCTTTGCAGACGGTGAAGCTTATCCTATCGAAAGTGCCGTTGAAGTGATAGCCGGCCAAAAACAAGTCCCTTCTTTAATCCGTGTGATAGCTGCCGATATTTTAAAAATGATGGAGCTGGAAGGTAGAAGCCTAATTCGTTTTGTCACCAATATCCGGCATATTGAGCTTCCAGAAGGAATTGAGAGACTCTCCAAAAGCTGTTTTTTTGATATGAGAGGAATACAAAGTATTAAATTACCGCGTTCCTTAAAAGAAATTGACAGCCGCGCATTTCGCAACTGCATTAATTTGGAGCGCGTAAGCTTTGGCGGAGAGCAAGTGGTGATTCATAAGGATGCTTTTAAAAATTGTACCTCTCTAAAGCTTGTACAAGCCTGCGATGGAAACGAGTATTCCTTTGATGGAATCGCTTGTTCTACGGGCACGCATACACCACCATTTGTACAGCTTATCCACAGACAGCTACTGGGAAATTTCAGAATCAGTGGAACCATCCTGCTTAAATACCTTGGCTCTGAATCGCGCGTGGTAGTACCAAAGGGCATTACAAGGATTGCCGAAAGGGCATTTGCGGGAAATGAGGCGATAGACCGTGTCATTCTTCCAGAAACTCTTGAAGAAATAGGTGCAGAGGCATTCTGTGGATGCTTGTTATTACAGACCATTCCATTTCCAGAAAATTTAAAGCGCATTGGCGCAGGTGCTTTTGAACATTGTGTCAAGCTACTCCGCGTGCAGCTTCCAGCAGCTCTATATGGTATTGAAGCTAGAACCTTTCGTCATTGTAAGGCTCTCAAGGATGTAAGCCTTCCGCCAAAGCTTCAAACCATCGGTGAAGGTGCTTTCTATGGCTGTGTCTCTCTTAAAAAGATACAATTTCCTGAAACGATTACATCCGTTGGAGCGCTTGCTTTTTATCGCTGTGCAAGTCTTTCAAAAATACAACTCCCAGCGGCCGCAGAATATGTGCAGGATCTGGCATTTGCCAAAAGTGGCGTAAAAATAGCTTCTCTCTCTGCCAGCGGCAATTATTATGGCTCGGATATATTTAATGGATGTATACAGCTTAAAACATTATTTTTGCGAGAAGGTGTCTGTCACATTCCTGACAAGCTTGCTTACGGATGCACTGCATTAGAACAGATCCAACTGCCAGAAACCTTGCTTTCTGTGGGACGTCATCCATGGGAGGGCTCTAAGTTTCTTATTGATTATCTGTCCAATCCATCTTCCTCCGATCCCATTTTATGGGATGGACGGCGATTGAAAGGAAATGTACAATTTTCCGATCAGGTTCGCATTATCGCAGGAGGGGCATTTTATGGCAATACCGAGATAACAGAGATTCATCTGCCGGAAAGTGTACTTTCTATTGGTCCTGCTGCCTTTAAAGGTGCCGCCAGACTTACAAAAGCAATTCTTCCGTCCCATATAAAGCATATTGAGGCAGAAGTATTTTCCGGCTGTATCAATCTTGCAAATATAGATACGGCAAGTGGACTGCCAACCTTGCTATCCATTGGAGAACGGGCCTTTTATCAATGTAAAAAGCTTACATATCTGCCGCTGGATAGTGTTAAGCAAATAGAGAAGGAGGCTTTGTCGGGCTGTCTTTCTCTCAAAAAAAATGAGCTAAATACAGAGCTCCAAGTGGGAGAGCGTGCCTTTGAGGGCACATGTTTTCCTGAAAAAAATGCCCAAGGTCTCTCTATTGTGGGCACTGTTGTGGTGTCTGGAGAAGCCTGTCAGGGTGAGATCTATCTGCCAAAAGAGATAACCAGGATCGCACCCTATGCATTTGCTGGAAATCAGTCCATTACAGGACTATATGCTTCGGAGGGATTATTAGAAATTGGGGAGGGGGCATTTTTTGGATGCAGTTCTCTATGTGAGCTTGTATTGCCCGATGGACTGCAGCGAATCGAAGGACGAGCTTTTGAAAAATGTATTTCCCTAGAACAGCTCCATACCAATGTACCTTATATAGGAGCAGCCACATTCGCTTTTTGCACAAGCCTTACATCGGTCTGCCTCCCGTTCTTATATACTTTAGAAAATCAGATATTTGAGGGTTGCTATTCACTTCAACATATTATCTGTGCCAATGTAAGAACAGTAGGAGAAAAAAGCTTTTGTGACTGTAGAAGCCTAAAAGAATTTGATTTTCGCAATATAAAAAAGATTGGTGCCTATGCCTTTGAAGGGTGTGACAATCTTCAACAGATAACATTTGAGAATAATACCATTCTAGCTCCCTATGCGTTTAAGGACTGTGGCAGGCTGAAAGAGATTCATCTTCAAGGCAATGCCACACATCTCTGTCTGAGAGAATATGCAATGTCTGGCTGTACGACACTAAATCGAATCTCTTGTGGGGAAATATATTGTCTTGATAAATATGAGGATCTTTTCTCAGAACAATTCCCAGAACCTGTGCGCCAGATCTTTCATAGTGCATTAAGCTGCTTTGAAGTAGAACAGGAAACCAGGCTTTGCGGTTATCAGGGAAGCGGACGAATCATTAAGATTCCAAATGGCATACAACAGATTGTAGCCGAGGTATTCCGCAATATCACAATGCTGAAGGAGATCGAAATACCAGAGAGTGTTGTCTATATTGGTGCACGTGCATTTCATGGGACCGAATGGCTAAAATGTCAGCAAAAGCTCTCCCCTCTGGTAATGGTCAACCATATGCTTTTAGATGGCTCCGGCTGCATAGGAGATGTGACAGTACCAAAATCTATTCATCTTGTGTGTGGATGGGCATTTGCCAATGGCATGGAAATTACATCCATCCGCTTTCTTTCCGATCAGGTGCGGGTAGAAGAATACGCATTTCGAAACTGCATTTTTCTTCGCAGGCTTATATTGCCGGATGGGAATACCATACATTTCTCTGGCATAGAAGACCGAAAAAAAGTGCTGCCTCCCCTTGCCATGCAGGCTGCCATTGACAGTATGAATTGTTTTAAAACAGATGAAATGGGTGTGCTTGTTGAATGTACGGGAAATATCTCCCGGCTTTTGCTCCCTTACGGCATCACGGCGGTGGGAGAAAGTGCTTTCCAGGATGGAAATCTTCTCACACAGATTGCATTATCTGACACAGTAAAAAGAATTGAACCACATGCCTTTGCGGGCTGCAAATGGCTGAAGGAAGTTACCTCCGCACATAATATAGAATATATTGGCGCTTTTGCCTTTTCTGGCTGTGGCTCCCTACAACGGATAGAACTGTCAGAGAAATTAAAGACCCTTGAAGCAAGAGCCTTTGAAAACTGCGTATCCTTGGAAGAGATCCAGATACCAGAAGGTGTGCAGGAAATTCCCGACCGAGCCTTTTACCGCTGCCATAATCTAAAAAAAATAACCCTGCCATCCACTCTCAAAAAAATAGGAAAAGAGGCATTTGCCTTCTGTTATAGCCTTACAAGCATTTCTCTTCCAGAGGATGTTATAGTGGAAGATCGGGCCTTTTACCTGTAGTCTGAACCATTTATTTAAAACTAATTTCATGAAAAAGGATATAATTATGAATTACCGAAAATTGGGAAGCACTGGGCTTTTGGTATCTGAGATAGGCTTTGGCACCATTCCTATTTTACAGGGTAATATACCTGTATTGCCAGATTATTTTAACCTTGATAAAGAAACCGCTCTTAACGTGATGGAACACGCTTTTTCGCTTGGCTGTAATCTATATGATACAGCGATTGTGCCAGAATATGGCGATGCAGAGCTTAAGCTTGGAGCATTTGCAGAGCGAGTGGGCAGAAACCAGATTATTATTTCTGATAAAGCACGATTTTTTGATGGAAATGGCATATATCAGGCAGTGCTTGAATCCTGTGAAAATCTTGGAACCCGCCCAGATATTTACTTTGTTCATCAGGTAGACAGTGCCCATGAGGAAGAGGTCTTCCAAAAAGGCGGCGCGCTGGATGCGCTGGATGAATTAAAGCAGCAAGGAATTATCCGGTTCGCCGGAGTTGCCACCCATTATTATGACATTCTGCTTCGCGCTGCTAAGGATAAGCGCGTAGATGTCCTGCAAGGCAGTGGAAATCTTTTAGAACGAGGGATGCTTGACCGCATTAGACAAGAGCCCCTCTTTCGGCAAAAAGGGCTTCTTATCAACAAAGTATATGCGGCTGGGCTTCTTCCTGCCCTTTTTTCTGTGCAGACATTAACCCAATTTGTGTTATCTTATCCAATTTCCAGTGCACTGATTGGTCTTGGATCTATTCCGCAAGTAAATGACGCCATGAAGGAAAGTAGAGCAGCAGAAGCACATTCCATCCCCACCTTTGCGGAGGTACTTTCTACTCTTGAGAAAGAATATCAACCAATTCCATGCGATCGCTGTCAAAAATGCCGCTGTCCTTATGGAACAGAAATTCACACCTTATTTCGTCAATTTCAATATTATTATCTTGGAAAAAATCACTGGGCACTCAAAAAGCTTGGCTTAGGAATTCAAGACAGTGCACGCTTTTGCAGAACCTGTACCAAAATGCCTTGTCTGTCTATGTGCCCCCAAAAAATACGCATTCCCGACGAGATGCAGAAAATAGAAAAGCTGTTCCTGACCCACAGAAACAGCCCTCTCTCATTTTAACACAATTTTCCATTTTAGATAAAAATTCTTATCATGCAACATATGATAAAAGCTTACAAAAAAGTCTGAAACCATAACCACAATTAGAACAATGCCAATAATCCTTACCCATGTGGCATCCATCTGCATAATCCAATTCATAATAGGAGTAAACAGCTTTCCCATCACAAAGGTAATCATAGCCGCAAACGCCATGCTGGTCGGCACGGAAGTATATTTTGTAATATGTAATGGAAGATTTGTATAATTCCAATATTCAAAGCCACAAAATTCTTCCACCACCGTCCCCAATATAATCTCTCCTATGCTGACAAGTATCATCGCACATAAAAAATACACGGCATACTTCGCAAACTTTGTCTTAATCTTTTTAAAAACACTCCATTTTGCAAGCTTTCTCGGTGTTCCGAGAGTAAAATACATAAACATAATAAGCAGCCCATATCCCAATAAAAATGGCATATTCATATTCCGATTGTTTATATATCCCTTTGTCATCATGAGCCATACATTCTCAACCACAAAGCCTAGAAAAGAAATAATGGCTGTCATTATTCCCAATGCATAAATATTGTATTCCATATGTTCACTCTCCATTTCTCCTGTCCGTATGCTCTTTGTCTACTCCTATGGATGCGTATATTTGACATATCTCTTATAATGTGTTACAGTTGCTTTGAATATCAATATTCTGACTTTACAAGTGTAACACCGCCCTACTTTAAAATCAACATTTTCCAGCTTGGACTTTACAAAATCACTATTATTTGTAACGTCACCTTTAACAAAGGAGAATACTTATGTCAGAATTAATGACTGAGATAAAAAAACGTGATGTACTTCGCATGTCAAACGAAGCATCAAACAAATTAACAAAAGAATGTCTTCAGATGGCTCTTATCTATCTATTAAATGAAAAGCCCATCGAAAAGATCACCATCACAGAGCTGGTAAAACGCTCTGGTGTCTCCAGAACAGCCTTTTACCGAAATTATTCCTCGAAGGAGGATATTATTATAGAAATGGAAGAACAAATCTGTCAGGCAATTTCAGAATCTCTGTCAAACCCAGATTACCAAAATAATATGCGACAATGGTTTCAGGATTGTTTTCAGACAGTTAAGGATAACTCCTCCCTCTTCCATCTGTTTCTTCAGACCACTATCGCGCAAGAAACCTTAAAAGCCTTAAATGCTATATTAGAAAGCTTCCATAAACCACAGACCATCAAGGAGCATTACCAAATATTAGCAATAGAAGGTGCCTTTTCTTCTATTTTAACTAGCTGGTTTCGAAATGGAATGAAAGAGGACGTCTCCTTTATGGCAGATATTTGTGAATCTCTCATGTGTGGCAAAACACTGCAAAATCTCATTGAATAATAAAAAGGAGAATACCCATGACAAATCAGCAAAAATCATTGTTTTACCGCTGCTATTATGGTTTCTTTATCAATGGCATGGTCGTCCTCTTGCTTGGCGCCATTCTCCCTCATCTGATCCATGCAGCCAAGCTAAGCTATGGAATGGCAGGAGGACTTCTCTCCTCCATGGCGATTGGAAATTTGTGTGCCAGTTTTCTATATCCTTTCTTATCAGGACGAATTGGCAGGAAAATAACGGTTGTACTTCTGGCATCATTTTTCCCCATCTGCCTCACCACCATCACATTTTTGCCGCCGGCTCCCGTATTGTACCTATGTTTCTTTCTGATGGGCATAGGAAGAGGCACCGTAAGTATCTTCAACAACAGCATTATAAATGATTACGGGGATGGCACACCCGCCGCATTAAATATTCTACATACTTTTTTTGCACTGGGAGCTTTTCTCGCACCATTTCTGACCTCCAGCATGATTGAACTATCCTTTAGCTGGAGACAAATACTATATCTTGTAATTATATGGTATATAACCTCACTTATCAGCTTTGCCACCATGCCATTAAAAGAGGATTCTCAGGTCAAAAAATCAAAAGAAGTAAAAGCTGCGCCTTCCTCCACCTCTTATTTAAAAAGCTTTCAGTTTTATTGTATGGGGCTGGTTTTATTTTTCTATATGGGAGTAGAAAATTGTGTAAATGGATGGTTTGTCACATACCTTCAAGATATTGGCATCATGACCGACTCTTACGCGACCAATCTGGTTTCGGTGACATGGATTGTCATAATGCTTGGAAGAATCGCCTGTGCATGGCTTTCAGGACGTATTTCTAAGAAAGTATTACTTCTTATGAATTGCATTGGAAGTGCTCTGGCGCTATTTCTTCTTATCTCTAATCAAAATATAGTGATAATTACCATCGCCATGGTTTTGATAGGCTTCTTTCTTGCTGGAATCTACCCAACCAGCATAGCAAGCGCTGGAGCTTTGCTTAAGGGAACCTCCTCTGGCATGGCAATCCTAATGGCGATGTCAGCGTTGGGAGGGATTATAGCACCTCAGATCGTTGGCTGGATCGCAGATTCTGCTGGAATTGCAGGAGGCATTAGTTTTTTGGTGATAGATGCTGTTATTATGGTAGGCTTTGCAATTCTAAATTATTGGCAGGATTATTTTGCGGGAAATCGTAAGCTGAATTTTTAAATTTATAAATTATATTTGTGAGAGGTCCATAGGCAATTCTCTGGGCAGATCATTCTTAAATATTTTAATGATACATATTGACAATCTTTTAACAATGTATTATAATCAGCATTGTTTCAGGATTGTCAATTTCTTTTGTAATAACTATAGTTAATCATAAACAAGACCAAGATTAAGGAGGAGAATTATGGCGAACAGTAAAGCAACAGCACCAGAAATCATTGATAATGTGGATGCTCTCTATGCAAGAATGGATGCGATGAAGCAGGCTCAGAAAGAATTTGCCACCTTTTCACAAGAACAGGTTGACAAGATCTTCTTTGCTGCGGCAGTTGCAGCCAATAAGCAGAGAATCCCGCTTGCCAAGATGGCTGTCAAGGAAACCGGCATGGGTGTTGTGGAAGACAAGGTTATCAAGAATCATTATGCAGCAGAATATATTTACAATGCTTACAAAGATACCAAAACCTGTGGTGTGATTGAAGAGGACAGCGCTTTTGGTATTAAAAAGGTTGCAGAACCCATCGGTTTGATTGCGGCTGTTATCCCAACCACCAATCCGACCTCTACCGCTATTTTTAAGACATTATTGGCATTAAAAACAAGAAATGCCATTATTATATCCCCTCACCCAAGAGCAAAAGGCTGTACTATCGCGGCAGCAAAAACTGTTCTTGAGGCGGCAGTTGCAGCAGGTGCCCCAGAAGGCATTATAAGCTGGATCGATGTTCCTTCCCTTGAGTTGACAAACGAGGTAATGAAAAATGCTGACATTATTCTTGCCACCGGAGGCCCCGGCATGGTTAAAGCAGCATATTCCTCTGGAAAACCAGCGCTTGGCGTTGGAGCAGGCAACACCCCTGTTATTATTGATGACACTGCTGATATTAAGATGGCTGTCAGCTCCATCATACATTCCAAGACCTTTGACAATGGTATGATCTGTGCTTCTGAGCAGTCTGTGACTGTTCTTGAAAAGGTTTATGATGAAGTGAAAAAGGAATTTGAGGTACGTGGCTGTTATTTCCTCAAGCCTGCCGAGATTGAGAAGGTACGCAAAACCATTATTATCAATGGTGCACTCAACGCAAAGATCGTTGGACAGAGTGCTTATACCATCGCAAAGCTTGCTGGTGTGGAAGTTCCTGAGAGCACAAAGATTATTATAGGAGAGGTAGAATCCGTCGATATTTCTGAGGAATTTGCTCATGAAAAGTTATCACCGGTACTCGCTATGTACAAGGCAAAAACCTTTGATGAGGCTATCAAAAAGGCAGAACAGCTTGTCGCTGACGGCGGATACGGACACACAGCTTCCCTCTATATTAACGTAAATGAGAAGGAAAAGATGGCTCTTCATGCAGCAGCTATGAAGACCTGCCGTATTCTTGTAAACACACCTTCCTCCCATGGCGGTATTGGAGATCTGTATAACTTTAAGCTCACTCCATCCCTCACACTTGGATGTGGTTCATGGGGCGGCAATTCTGTATCTGAAAATGTTGGTGTAAAGCATCTGCTCAATATTAAGACTGTAGCCGAAAGGAGAGAGAATATGCTCTGGTTCCGCGCACCTGAAAAGGTATATTTTAAGAAGGGCTGTATGCCTGTTGCCCTCAATGAATTAAGGGATGTTTTAGGAAAGAAGAGAGCTTTTCTTGTGACAGACTCCTTCTTATATATGAATGGATATACCAAGCCTATCACAGATAAATTAGATGAGCTTGGCATTGTCTACACAGTATTCTCTAATGTACAACCCGATCCAACGCTTGCCAATGCCACAGAGGGCGCAAAGGCTATGACAGCCTTCCAGCCAGATTGCATTATCGCACTGGGCGGTGGTTCTGCTATGGATGCTGGAAAGATTATGTGGGTTATGTATGAACACCCTGAAGTAGATTTCCAGGATATGGCAATGCGTTTTGTAGATATACGCAAGAGAGTATACACCTTCCCTAAGATGGGTGAGAAAGCTTATTTTGTAGCAATTCCTACTTCTTCTGGTACAGGCTCCGAGGTGACACCATTTGCCGTTATCACCGATCAGGAGACAGGCGTAAAATATCCACTTGCTGATTACCAGTTAATGCCAAATATGGCTGTTATCGACACAGATAATATGATGAGCCAGCCAAAAGGACTTACCAGCGCTTCTGGCGTCGATGTTCTCACACATGCTCTGGAGGCATATGCTTCTATTATGGCAACCGATTATACAGATGGCCTTGCATTAAAGGCTATGAAAAATGTATTTGACTATCTTCCTACCGCATACGAGGACGGCACAAATGTGGAAGCAAGAAATAAAATGGCAGATGCTTCTTGTATGGCAGGTATGGCTTTTGCCAACGCATTTTTAGGTGTATGTCACTCCATGGCGCATAAGCTTGGCGCTTTCCATCATCTTCCTCATGGTGTTGCCAATGCATTGTTAATCAGCTTTGTTGTTGATTTCAATTCAAGTGAGTGTCCGCCAAAGATGGGAACCTTCTCCCAGTACCAGTACCCTCACACTCTGGCACGCTATGCAGAATGTGCTCGTTTCTGTGGCATACAGGCAAAAGATGACAAAGAAGCTGTAGCAAAGTTAATCGAAAAAATTGAAGCTTTAAAAGAGCGCGTTGGCATCAAGAAATGCATCAAAGACTACGGAATTGACGAGAAGAATTTCCTTGATAACCTTGATGCAATGGTAGAGCAGGCATTTGATGATCAGTGCACTGGCGCAAATCCAAGATATCCATTGATGAGCGAAATCAAAGAAATGTATCTTAAGGCATATTATGGTAAATAAAATATAACATGCTTTCTTAGGTGCTTATGCACATAAAAAATCCCCATAACATAGTTGATTTTATGTTATGGGGATTTTTCAATATATATTTCATATATCTTTAAAGCCTTCTGCTACTGCAAAAATAATTTAAACTTTACATTTATCCACTCTTTTTGTTCTTTTCCTCCTAATGATTATAGCATCATCTATTTTTTTGTAAGTTCTGTTATTCATATACTTTATACAAAATATAGTTATCGCTTATTTGTATATAGGAGAATCATGTTCGAGACAGGTCC
>CAMUFS010000056.1 GCA_947088195.1 uncultured Clostridia bacterium | reverse complement strand
AAATTGGCATAAATTTTTTTTAAAAAAGTTGTCGCAAAACTATTGACAAAATATACTCCTCCAGATTTTTGCAAAATATAGTAGTATTTTTGATCGATCTATGATATAATTATGATATTATATGTACTGGTTAAGGATGAAATTTGTCATTTTCTTGTAGAAAATGGTTACTATCTGCTTTCGCAGACTAATAAAATCCATGAAAAAAAGAGCTGTTTGTTTTTCTTCGACATAATAATCGAAGAAAAACAAACAGCTCTTTTTCATATATTACTATATAATCTCTTTAAAATAATTTTACCAAATCTAAGCTTACACCATCTGTTTATTATTATAATTAATCAGACATCCCTTGAGAATAATCTCTCTCTCATCTTCTGTCAAATCCCCTAACATCATAACAAACTCTGTGAGTTCTTCCCTCACCACATAAGCCTTTACAGAATCTGCATGTTCTCTCACTGCCTCTGTAATTCCCGGCACAAAGATATAATCTCCATTCTCAAATGGCAGATCCTTTCCTTCCTGAACCGGCAAAATAAATGGCAACATTCCCCAATTTATCAAATTGGAGCGATAGCGCTTTGTCGCGTACTCTCTGGCAATATTGGCAAGTCCCCCAAGTACTCTCTGGCAGGAAGCTGCCTGCTCGCGCGCAGAGCCATCTCCCGGTTTTACTGCAAATATGGTACTTCCAATCTCTGTCTGCTCTAGTTTTACTTGTGGGTATGCTTGTGCTATCACATCAAACACCTTTTTCACTGTTATATCTTTTGTGAGATCTTCGCCAGCAACCCTTGCTTCCTCCAAGCTCTTAACCTCTTTTGCACGTCCCACATAACTGGGATCTCTTCTGGACAAAGTGAACTCTGCAAGGCCCAGAGGATTTGAACGATACGAGGAAGTCTCCCCAGAAGGAATCAACTCATCTGTTGTCGTTACTGGATCATGAATCACAGACACTACCTTAAGTAAAATATTTTCTGTCAATGGAGACATATTTGGCCAATCCTTAATATTAGGACCAAATTTAATTGGCACAGACGGATCTGCCTTTCCCACCCCATCATACACTCTGTTATCATAAATCGTTTTATCGAAGAAATACCTTGGATTTGTAAATTCTCCCTCAAAGGTATCTGCCGCAGTCAAGTATCCTTTATTCGCCGCTGTAGCTGCAATAGAACGAGCATCCATCAACGCAACAGAAGCAATCTGACCACTTGTCACCTTTGATCCTTCCCGATTTGGAAAATTTCTTGTCGAATGTCGGATGCTAAGCCCCCTGTTTGCCGGCACATCACCCGCTCCAAAGCATGGTCCACAGAATGCGGTTCGCACTGTGGCTCCCGCTGCCATTAGATCCGCCACACGCCCATTCTTCACAAGTTCCATAAACACAGGCTGACTTGCTGGGTACACACTTAAGGAAAACTCATCTGCACCGATTGTCTTTCCCCTAAGAATATCCGCCGCCGCACAAAGATTCTCAAACCCACCTCCTGCGCAGCCCGCAATAATCCCCTGTTCTACATAGAGTCTACCATTATGCACCTTATCTTTTAATACAAACTCTATCTTATTATCAAGACTTACCCTTGCCTTCTTCTCCACATCATCAAGAATATCCATCAAGTTTTCATTTAGCTCCTCAATGGTATATGTATTGCTTGGATGGAACGGCATCGCAATCATAGGCTTAACCTTGTCCAAATCCACATAAATCATGCCATCATAATATGCCACACTGCCGGGATTCAACTCCTTATAGTCTTCCTGTCTGCCATGAATCTCATAAAATTCCTTTACCTTATCATCCGTTCTCCAAATAGAGGACAGACAAGTTGTCTCCGTGGTCATAACATCCACGCCAATGCGGAAATCCACACTTAGATTGCCGACACCATCACCGACAAATTCCATCACCTTATTTTTCACATATCCATTGGCAAAAACTTCTCCAATAATAGCAAGTGCAACGTCCTGTGGACCCACTCCCTTTCTTGGCTTTCCGTGCAAATATACTCCAACCACGCCCGGCATCTGAATATCATAAGTCTGGGAAAGAAGCTGTTTTACAATCTCAGGACCACCCTCTCCCACTGCCATGGTGCCCAGCGCGCCATAGCGCGTATGGCTGTCCGATCCCAAAATCATACGTCCTCCACCAGCTAACATCTCTCTGGCAAACTGATGAATAACCGCCTGATGAGGTGGCACATAAATACCGCCATAATGCTTTGCACAGGACAAGCCAAACATATGATCGTCTTCATTGATGGTGCCTCCCACTGCACACAGACTATTGTGGCAATTCGTCAACACATAAGGAACTGGAAATTCTGTAAGTCCGCTTGCCCTCGCAGTCTGAATAATACCAACAAATGTTATATCGTGGGATGCAAGACAATCAAACTTAATTTTCAGCTTATCCATATCCCCCGATGTATTATGATTTTTTAATATTCCATATGCAATCGTATTCTCTGTCGCCTCTTTGCGGGAGATAAACTGATCTCCTAACTTCTGTCTAAGCAGAACTTCACTATCCCTCGTCTCCTCTATCACTTCCATGCCATTAAGCAGCCATGCTCCACCCTTTGACACTGTCACCATATCAAATCCTCCTCTCGAATGTAGCTCGAATATTATCAGTTCTACTAATTATATCGGTTCTACTAATAGATTGCAAGTAAATTTATTGATGTGATTCACAACTTTTCCAGAAATAAATCTACAAATAAGGAGATATTTTTTACCGTGCCAGCCATCCTCCATCCACTGCCAAGGTAAACCCATTTACATACGCCGAGGCTTCTGACGCAAGATATACACCTGCACCCATAAGATCCTCCGGCGTCCCCCAGCGCCCTGCTGGTATACGCTCAAGAATTGCCTCACTTCTGTCTGCATCCTTTCTCAGATTAGCCGTATTGTTTGTCGCCATATACCCCGGAGCAATAGCATTGACATTAATTCCATAGGAAGCCCATTCATTGGCAAGTGCTTTTGTAATACCCATAACAGCACTTTTGCTGGCCGCATAGGCAGACACGCGGATTCCACCCTGATAACTTAACATGGAAGCGATATTGATCACCTTTCCGCTTTTGTTAGGAAGAAAATAGCGATTTGCCATAGCCTGTGTCAAAAAGAAAACCAAGCGCTCATTTAATTGAATCACCTTATCCCAATCCTCCTCGGAGACATCCTTGGCATCCTCACGAAGAATAATTCCAGCATTATTGACCAGAATATCCACGCGACTGCACAATTTATCACATGCCTCCATAATGCAGCTAACGGCATCCTTCTGTGACAGATCCACAATAATCTCTTGAAAGGATCTTCCTGTCTGCTCTACTTGCTCCTTTGTCTGTTGCATACTTCTTCTTGCCACGCCAATCACATCTGCTCCAGCCTGTGCAAAGGCAATACAAAGCCCTTGTCCAAGTCCAGTATTTGCCCCAGTAACAACTGCTGTTTTTCCATCAAGACGAAATAAATCTAATATCATTTGAGTCCTCCCACTGAATTTATATGTTAGTGAAAGTATATTGCATTTTTTATCTTATATCGACTATAATAGAAGCATAAAGTAGCATAATCATAGCTAAATTTATTATTTTTAGAGAAGGAAATAGTCTAAAATGCCTGAAAATCAAGAAAAGCTTACCACCATTACCGATCAAAATTTGCAGGAAATGCGCCAGCATGGTACTAAAGATTTTCCACTTGGCGTCTATCAGGATGATCTCACACAGTTTGAACAGGGCATTATTCCATGGCACTGGCATGAGGAGATTCAGTTTGATCTGGTGGTGAAGGGCAGAATTTATTTTCAAATTGGAAGCAGAGGATTTTGGTTGTCAAAAGGACAATCTATCTTTATCAATGCAGGGGTTCTGCATCAAATTTTGCCACAGAAGGATATGGAAGGACAGATCACTGCATATGTTCTGCGCGATAGTCTGCTGGAAGCTGACGTACTGTCAGCCGTTTATCAAAAATGTCTTCTGCCAGTGATAAAGGGGCCTATTGACAGTGTTGTATTTGACAATGAGGACGAATTGGATCGGCAGGCCGCCATGTATCTGCAGCAAATACAGGATTGTTTTGTGCGACAAGACACTGGGTATCAGATTGAGATCAAGGGGCTTTTGTGTTGTCTTTTTAGTTGCCTTCTTAAGAGGGCTAAGAGAGAAAGCCAAATCATGTCACCGCGTGAACATAGAGATATGGAAAGGATTAAGGAAGCCATTCTCTTTATTGAAAACCACTATGAAGAACCATTATCTCTTGGTCAGATTGCAAAGCATCTGGCTCTCAGCAGAAGTGAGCTGTGCCGCTGTTTCCAGAGAGTGATGGCTATAACTCCTTATGAATATCTAATTCAATATCGGATAAAAGAAGCTTCGAAAAGGCTTCGGCAGACAGATGATAAAATTCTGGACATCGCACTTCAATGTGGTTTTGATAGCATAGGACATATGGGAAGATATTTTAGGAGATACTGTGGATGTTCCCCTTCTGCATTTCGAAAAAACTTATAAGGTACAAAATGATGGCGGATTTAGGGAATTTATGTTATACTTTAGTGGTATGCTTTAATAATGAAAATCGAGTAGGGAAGGCTTAGCTACGGATCTGATAAAGTAAGGAGTATTGTTTATGCAGAAAACAGAATTTTATTTTCCTTCCAGTGATGAGATCCATGATATTCATGCAGTGATGTGGAAACCAGAAGGGGATGTGTGTGCCATACTGCAAATATCACATGGTATGACGGAATATGTGAACCGTTATGAGGAACTGGCAGAGTATCTGACAGCAAGAGGGATTCTGGTGGTCGGAAACGATCATCTTGGACATGGACAATCTGTGATAAGAGAGGAAGAGTGGGGATTCTTTGCGTCGGGAGATGCAGGCGCAAAGGTAGTGCGCGATCTCCATACATTGACGCAGAAGGCTCACAGAGAGTACCCTGATGTGCCATATTTTCTCTTAGGACACAGCATGGGATCTTTTATGGCAAGAAGATATGCGATGACTTATGGAGCAGAGCTAGATGGGGCTATCTTTGTGGGCACAGGCAACCAGCCTTATGTTCTTGTCTTGCTTGCACAGGCAGTTGTTGATTTTTTAAGTATTTTCTTTGGAGAACGCCATCGGAGCAGGTTTGTGAATTTTCTTATGTTTGGCTTATATAATAAACGTTTTAAGCCATTAAAAACAAAATATGACTGGCTGAGCCGAAATGAGGAGAATGTTGAGAAATATAAAAAAGACAAGGCATGTACCTTCCAATTTACACTCAACGGTTACAAGACATTATTCTCCACACTTGCCTTTATTGAAAAGCCAGCAAATATTCGACAGATTCCTGCAAAGCTTCCCATTCTTTTTCTTTCAGGTGAGGAGGACCCGGTGGGAAATTATGGTAAGGCAGTTAAACAGGTATGTGCATTGTACAAAAAGCGCGGTATACGTGATCTGTCTTTAAAGCTTTACCCAAAAGACAGGCATGAGCTCCTCAATGAGCTGGACAGGCAGGAAGCTTTTGAATATCTTTATAACTGGCTGAACAAGAGGATGGCAGGGAATAAATAAAAAAAGTTTTGTGCATACTAGCCTCGAATAAGTGGAACCATTTCACAAGGCGAGGAGGTAATGCTTTGAAGATAACTTTTTTTGGAACAAAACCATATGATAAAATCTGGTTTGAACCGCTGGGCAAGGAGTATGGTGTTGCTATTCATTTTGTGGAGAGCCGTCTTAATTGGGAGACAGCCATTCTTGCAAAAGGCAGTGAAGGAGTCTGCATTTTTGTAAATGATACAGCAGACAAAAAGGCGATTGACGCACTGTGTGCTCTGGGGGTTAAAGTAATTTTTCTGCGCTGTGCAGGATTCAACAATGTAGATCTCAAGGCGGCAAAAGGAAGACTTCATGTGCTGCGCGTGCCGAGTTATTCACCAGATGCTGTGGCAGAATACGCGATAGGGCTGCTTCTTTCTGTCAATCGGTATATTCACAGAGCTTATGTCAGAACCAGAGAGTTTAATATGAATATCCATGGTTTAATGGGAACCGATCTCAGCCATAAAACGGCAGGTGTGATTGGCACAGGAAAGATTGGACAATCCATGATTCGTCTATTAAAAGGCTTTCAGATGAGAGTGCTCGCATATGATGTCTATCCCAATGAGGAGCTTGATGTGGAATATGTGCCTCTCAAGGAGCTTTTTTCCAAGTCGGACGTAATATCACTCCACTGTCCACTCACACCGGACACACGCTATATTATCAATGAGGAATCTTTGCAATACATGAAACAAGGGGTTTATATTTTAAATACCTCCAGAGGAGCCTTAATTGATACCAAAGCACTTCTAAAAGCATTGAAGGATCCGGGAAAAATTGGCGGTGTTGGTTTGGATGTCTATGAAGAAGAGGATGGTATCTTCTATGAGGACCGCTCCAATGAAATTATGGAGGATGATATGCTCGCAAGGCTTATGACCTTTCCCAATGTGCTAGTGACCTCCCATCAAGGATACTTTACCATGGAAGCCATGCAGGCGATCGCCATTGTTACCTTGGAAAATGCATATCAGTATATGAATCATATGGAATTAATGAATGAAGTAACATGTGACTAAGACCTTATATTTCAGAAATTCTTAATATTTCTTATGCCATAGAATTAAAAGATGGCTGTTAGGATGGATACAAGAGGTCAGAAAGGATGAGACTGTCCATGTGCGGTCTGACAGGGCATGTATAAATACATGCAGGAGAGACAGTATGTTAAATATTCTTGTTTGTGATGATGACAGACAGATTGTGGAAGCGATTGACATTTATCTAACCCAAGAGGGCTATCGTGTATTAAAAGCATATGATGGTATGGAAGCGCTGGGACTTCTGCGCTCAAATGATATCCATCTTTTGATTATTGATGTTATGATGCCAAAGCTTGATGGTATTCGCGCGACACTTAAGATTCGGGAGGAAAGCAGTATTCCAATTATTATATTATCTGCAAAATCAGAGGATTCTGATAAAATTCTGGGATTGAATATTGGAGCAGATGATTATGTGACTAAGCCATTCAACCCTCTTGAATTAGTTGCACGTGTGAAATCCCAACTTCGCCGCTATACACAGCTTGGAAGCGCAAATATGGCAGGCGATTTAAATGTCTACCGAAATGGCGGACTTATGATCAATGATGAGAACAAAGAGGTTACGGTAGATGGTGAGATGATTAAACTGACCCCGATCGAATATAATATTCTTTTGCTGCTTGTAAAAAATGCAGGAAAAGTATTTTCGATCAATCAGATCTACGAAAGCATCTGGAATGAAGAGGCGATTGGCGCAGATAATACGGTTGCTGTACATATCCGCCATATCCGTGAGAAAATTGAGATTAATCCAAAGGAACCACGTTATCTGAAGGTGGTGTGGGGAATTGGCTATAAGATAGAGAAACAATAGCCTGCCCCAGACAGGAAAGGGGAGAATGGTATGAGGAATCTGAGGCAGTCTCGAATGTTAAAAGCAGTGGCAGTGGTGCTGCTGCTTTTTAGTGTGGTGTCCATCCCAATCAGCATTGTGGGCGAGATATATCTTTCCAGAAGGGTATTTGGCAACAGTCGAACAGAGATGTTTGGCGGAGCATTCGAGGATTCTCTGATTTTCTCTAATCTGTTTAGCAAAAGAATTGGACAGCTCGCAGAATACATTGAGCTTAAAAATGTTTTAGAGACAGACGGAGAACTCGATTATAATCGCATTGTGTGTGATATGGAAGAGGATGGCACATTAGAGATATACTCCATCGGTGATCTATTGAGAAGAAACCATTTTTTTGTAGAAGACATCAACAGCCAGTCTAAAGTCCTACTGGAAGAACTATTTACTGTGCTCTATCAGCAAAAGCAAAGTTATGTCTATATTGATGCTGATGGCATAGCGCGTCTAGGAACAATACCTGAAGATAAATTTATCTATGATTTTATCAATGAATCAGACTGGATCGCAGTAAAAAAAAGAGAGGACGCCAAAGAAATACTAGACAAAGAGAATAAAGATAAGAGTACCTCAACCGATCCCTTGCAGAATGCCTCACTAGAAGATGTACAGATAGAAGCACATAGCGCAAAAAACGATATTTATATTCAGCAAGCTGAGGGAGAGGAGGGGCTTCCTGATGAAAGCCTACTTGTATTTACCCTTGATGATCTGTCGTACCGATATACATATTATGTGGCATATTATCTTTATTATAACGCTTTATTTGCCGAAAATACCGAAGCCCAATTTATCTATAAAGTCAGCAATGAAACAAACACTTACACAAATACAAAGGATATTACAAAATATCAATCTGGCGAGGAAAAGGTTTCTAAGCAATTAAGCTACAGCAGCAGTCAATATACCGTTGATACAGATGTAGAAAATGTAAACCGAAGTTATGTGGACAATTTAGAACGCGCACTCTTTACTGGCAACGGTGAGGTCAGCATTTTTGCAGCGGTCAGACAGATCAATAGTGCTACACCAAGCAATGATTTATTTATCACAGAACAAATTCATTATCATGATATGCAAGGACTCTGTGCCGTACTTTTGGTTGGAGGTATCGCGGGAGCGTTTGGTGTGCTTCTGTTGGGATTTTACCTGCTTGCCTCAGCAGGCCATGCCAAGGATGTAGAAGGCGTGCGCCTGACAGCTTTTGATAAATGGTATACCGAAATTGCAGGCATCTTATGTTCTTGTGTTCTAATAAGCTGTATTATATTAACGGGTTCACTGATTGTGAACACATATGATGGATTCTATATTGATGGCTCTTTGATAGCCTCCGCTATAACAGTGTGTGGTATGGTAGTACTCACCTATCTGGCAGCTATCTTTAGCTTGGCCACCCTTGTGAGAAGAATTAAGGCAGGAACACTGTGGAAAAATAGTTTTCTGAGAAATGGGACCATATGGCTATTTCGAACAAACAAAAAGCTTATCACTGTCTTTGGTGTGATTTATGAGGAGCGCGATATAACAGCAAGAGTGATAATCGCCTATGTGACGATACTCGCGGCAACTATAATTACAGGTGTGCTTATTATAATCTCTCTCTGGAGCGGAACTGTGCTGGCACTGTTCTTTTTGCTTCTCTTTGCTGGGATTCACGCGGGCACACTCTATATGCTTCTCAGAGAAAAAATTGACTATAAAAGGTTGATTGAAGGCATTGAACGAATGGCGGATGGAGATCTCAATTATAAAATAGATGAGATGGGCTTACAGACCGACAACAAACGTCTCGCCGTAGCGGCAAACCGCATTGGTGATGGTCTTGCAGAGGCCGTAGAAAAAAGCATTAAAGACGAGCGCATGAAAACTGACCTAATCACAAATGTTTCCCATGATATAAAAACACCTCTGACTTCCATTATTAACTACGTAGATTTGCTAAAAAGAGAAAAGATTGAGGATTCGAAAATTCAATCCTATATTGACGTATTAGACAGCAAATCACAAAGACTTAAGAATCTGACCGATGATCTTGTGGAGGCATCAAAGCTTAGCTCAGGAAATATTGTACTTACGATGCAGGAAATCAATCTGGTAGAGCTTGTTAATCAGGCAAATGGAGAATTTACCGAAAAGTTCGAGCTTAAAAATCTGACCATTATCTCCACACTTCCTGAGAACCCTGTTATCATAGAGGCAGATGGGCGAAGAATATGGCGTGTACTAGAAAATCTCTATAATAATGTGTCCAAATACGCTATGGAAAATACCAGGGTATATGTGGCAGTGGTTCCTGTGATGGACAGAGCCTCCTTTATTATAAAAAATATATCCGCAAACCCGCTAAATTTCAGTGCAGAGGAGCTGACAGAACGATTTATCCGCGGGGATATTTCCAGAAGCACAGAAGGAAGTGGACTTGGACTATCTATCGCACAAAGCCTTACAGAGTTGATGAGAGGAAGCTTCGAGATCTATCTGGACGGGGATCTATTCCGTGCTACAGTGTCATTTCCTCTTAGATAAGATAAAGAATTTTAATAGTTATGTTAAGAGGGGGCCGCAGAGCCAAGCCCTATATATCCTCCGCCACCTTACTCCCGCTTAATGACGGAGGATATATAGGGCTTGGCTCTTCTCCTTTTTTCTGTATACCAGATACATTGATATTTGACATACATAACATATTCAACTACTTTTATATCTTGCCGTAGCAGACGAAAAATATCTTAATCATATATCTAAAACTCCTTGTAAATGCTTGATTTTCCTTGGTTTTACGCCACTTTTCAGCATTTCTACGACAGCGGCATATCCACCATAACTTCGTATAACTACGCTTATTTTTGCTTGTTTTTGCCATCGTTTGTCGTAAATTCAAAAGATTTACGACACGCACCTTTTGCGGTGCGTTGTCGATTTCTTAAAAGTCGCATCTATTACTTTCTGCATTTCTTCCTCTACATCATCATAGTTCAGATGTGTATAAGTATTCAGGGTAACACCAATCTCACTATGCCTCATAATATATTGAAGCCCTCTTTGCCTAGGCGTGTTCGGGACTTCCACCCGTTAGGGCGCGCCCATGGCGCGCAAACAAAATGGCGAAGTGCTTATCGTAACACTTCGCCGAAAGCCTAATCGGTTTGAGCATAATATGCTTGATTAGGTCTGTATTCATATTGTATGCAGAAAGACTATTTTTAAACACTCAAATGTGCCTTCCAATCCATCGGCATGTTCATTGCTGTAAGACTGAGTATGTTACTATTATTCTGAATCAACTTATCTAATTTATCAACAAATACTGTCCACTCTCCATCAGTTGATCTCAAATATTTCATCGACAGCAAAATCTGATATAATCCGTTATGTACCGGTAAAGGCGTCACTTTATCTGCATCCAGAATCTCCGGTGTAGTGTGTATTGTCCGATTATAGATTCTGAAATTATGAGCACACATATTTCTTAATATCGAAACAGCCTGCACCCACGAAGCAAACATTTTCTGTGATGGATTCGCCAAATTACCTTTCTTAGATGTATATTGATAATTAGCCGCTAATATCGAATATGCACTGCCCGTACCTGTTTTCAGGTTCTTAATTATCTTTGATAAAGTTCCAAAGGAAAGAACCTCCACCACAGCCCATACAGGCACTTCACCTTCATGATTATCAAAATTATGTTTGATAAACACATCATTAGAACGGGAAATTTCTAATGCTATTGTAGACATATTCTGCCAATACATCTTTTTCTCTTTAAAGATTGATGAATCCTGTAAAATCAGTGCATCACCATATACAAGTAACGCTTCCACCAAACGCACTCTCAAAGCTACCTCAATCTTTGAAATCATTGAGAAAACCAGAGCTGATAATTCCTGATCGAATTGATACAACCGAAAAATATCATCAAACTTAGTTCCCGGAATATACCTCTTAGCAGAATTATCGTATAAATGAAACGAATAACCACGTAAACGATAAAATCTTACAGTTTTTAATGCTTTCTCTACATCTTCACGAGATGGAATCTCCATTCCTGTATCACTATAAGATTACACCTGCTGTTCGATTGTTAATATTTGTTTTGGATATTGATACATAAAACACCCCATAAAAGAAAAGTCCCACCGGGTTGCGCATGAAAACCAGAGGCGTGGTGGGTTCTGTTAATATTATTATACATTTTTCATTGTGATTGTCAAGATTAGTTTTCAAAAAAAGATACCATCTTTGTAGGATTACAATACATGTATGAAACCAGATAAAGATAAAACTCAAAATTGTGTTTAAGACAGCAGGCACAACAAAGTGGAGTGAATAT
>CAMUFS010000055.1 GCA_947088195.1 uncultured Clostridia bacterium | reverse complement strand
TATTGGAACAGATGAAACAAAGGAGAAGTATTCGCAAATACAGGCAGGATATGATTCCACAGGATATATTGGAGCAGATTATAGAAGCCGGGCTTTATGCCGCAAATGGTATGGGTTATCAAAATACCATCATTATTCAGGTAACAAATAAAGAGCTCCGCAATGAAATATCAAAATTGAATTGCAGGATCGGTGGTTGGAAAGAAGGATTTGATCCCTTTTATGGTGCTCCTGCAATGTTGATTGTGTTGGCTAAAAAAGATTGGGCAAACCGTGTGTATGACGGAAGCCTTGTTATGGGCAACCTTATGTTGGCGGCGCATGGGTTGGGTATCGGAAGCTGCTGGATTCACAGGGCAAAGGAAGAATTTGAGACAGAATGGGGAAGGGGTTTCTTAAAATCGCTTGGAATTGAAGGGGAATATGAAGGTATCGGTCACTGTGCTCTTGGATATGCAGAGAATGATTCTCCCAAAGCTCCTGCGAGAAAAGAAAACAGGGTGTTTTATGCCAGATAGGAGGAGTTATGCAGCATAAAGTAAAATTAACAGTCATTGACAAGAAACTGTATTCGGAATTGCAGGAGCAGTATTGCACAGATCCCAATGCTGGTATGTGTCCCTGTTATCAAGTGGGGGACGAATTTGTATTTGAGCGTTACGGCGTGGCTGATGATTTCTGGCATATGGGACTGAATACCCTGAAACAGACAGTAAGCAGGGCCGATGGTACTGCGGGCAGTACATCATTCCCGCATTGTTCCGAAGCATGGGATGCCATTTCCCGCTATATTTATGCGGGACTGCAGGGAGGCTCCATTATGCGAGGCTGGATGAAGGATGAGAGTGTAATGATAGCTTGCTGCTCGGACGGTACACGGCCCGTTATTTTCAGGATTGAGAGGATGGATTACAAGGTACTCTACATAGAGGGGATTCAGTGTGATAACTGCAAAAGTAAGATTAAATCTGCACTGGAGCAGATAGAAGGGGTAACACAAGCGGTACTCAGGGAGGAATACATTGAGGTATACCTGCAGGGTGATATTGAGGATGGAATTCTGAAAAACAGGGTAGAAGAGTGTGGACAGTTTACGGTTGTTAAAATTGACTGACTTTAGAAGGCAGTATATTTCCAATTTGCAAAAACTGATATGGATAAAGATTCATCCGAAAAAAATGAAATGCAGTATTCAAATGTCGTAAATTGTCGATGAAAAAGACAAACTGTCTATTTTTCATCTATATTATAAAGATATTTGTCATGTAGAATATAACCCAACCGGAAAAATAGTTGGGTTATATTTTTGGGTTTAGGCTGATGGGCTATTCTTTTCATTGATAATTCTGCCGTGGCAGTAAGGATTTTCAGGTTGCTTTTATTGCATTGGGAGAGCAGCCGAAGCAGTTTGTGGTATGTAGAGTCTGTATTGTGGTTGTCCGGGAAGATGCAGCCATCTGCGGATATATTCAATGTCCGACAGATATGATAAAAATTTTCAATGCTTGTGGAGCAGCGGCCGCGTTTAAGGTCTTTTTGAAAGGAAAGGGAGTGTTCCAGCAGTTCTGCACAAGTTTCCTGTGTCAGATATAATCTTTTACGGGCTTTTTTCAGTTCATGTCTGAAAATACGGGTATCATTGATTGATAAGGACATTCTAATCATCTTCTATAAGTAGTGTAGTGCCACACTTTCTAAGTGTAAAATGGCAGTAACACACTTAAAACATATATTATAAAACTACCAAAGGTAATCGGTGTGCTGATGAATTAAAAAAACGTGGTTCATCAGGACATTATTTGGGTGCTTTTTTTGTGACCATGCGGAAGGATACATGGTTATTGGGGAGTAAGCATAAGCCATTTACCAGTGGGGAATTTTGTCAAAAAAATATATTTTATTTTACAAGGAAATTGTGCTGTTCATGGTAGTGTGGCGCACTACTTTTTTAAGGTAAGCGAAAAGCAGGACCGTTATCCGGCATACAGACCCAGATTTTGCTGTAAGTATTAAAATAGGTGTCCTTTTTATGGTAGTTTCTCCAACCTCATTTACTTTGTTAATAATACTATTCCATGCCCAAATTAAGCTGAAAAAAATTGCCTGACAATGGTTTATGATTCCATCGTCAGACAAAATGGACAGACCATAATTTTAACCATAACAGTTAAATTTTATTGCCAGTGTAAAGCTGATAATAACGACCATGTTTTTCTATCAGATGGTCATGGGTTCCTCGTTCAATGATGCGTCCTTGTTCCAGAACCATAATACAGTCTGCGTTGCGAACAGTGGAAAGCCTGTGGGCGATCACAAAAGTGGTCCGTCCTTGCATTAGATGATCCATGCCTTCCTGTACTAATTGCTCTGTTCGGGTGTCAATGGATGATGTCGCCTCATCCAGAATCAGTACTGGAGGATCAGCGACCGCGGCTCGCGCGATGGAAAGTAGCTGGCGCTGTCCTTGGCTTAATCCTGCCCCATTTCCGGTAAGCATAGTCTGGTAACCATTTGGTAGACGCTTAATGAATCCATGTGCGTTTGTCAGCTTTGCGGCTGCAATACATTCCTCGTCTGTTGCATCTAGACGTCCATAGCGCAGGTTATCTAGTACCGTTCCAGTAAATAGGTTTGTGTCTTGAAGAACGATTCCAAGAGAGCGCCGCAGGTCTGGTTTTTTGATCTTGGAAATATTGATGCCATCATAACGTATTTTTCCGTTCTGAATATCATAAAAACGGTTGATTAAATTGGTGATTGTAGTTTTGCCGGCGCCCGTGCTGCCTACGAATGCAATTTTTTGTCCGGGTTTTGCATATAGGCATATGTCATGCAGAACTGTTTTTTCTCTGGTATATCCAAAGTCTACATTTTCAAATACCACATCTCCCATAAGCTGTGAGTAAGTGACTGTCCCGTTTGCCTTGTGAGGATGTTTCCATGCCCAGAGTCCTGTCCGCTTATCTGATTCTGTCAATGTGCCGTTTTTATCTGCTTTGGCATAGACAAGCTCCACATATCCCTGATCTTCTTCGGAAGATTCGTCCATCATATTAAAAACTCGTTCTGCACCTGCCATTGCCATGATAATGCTGTTAAGCTGCTGACTGATTTGCGTTACTGGACGCAGGGCATTTTTGTTCAGGGTTAGGAAAGATACAAGGGTTCCCAGCGTAGTCCCGGCATAGCCTTGTAAGGCAAAAGCGGCTCCTACGATTGCGCATAGGACATAACTGACATTGCCCAGATTGCCATTAATGGGTAGCATCATATTGATGATGCTGTTTGCTGTGGCAGCGCTGCCTTGCAGTACATGGTTGACTTCCCTGAACTTTGCGATTGCTTTTTCTTCATGGCAAAATACTTTTACAACTTTTTGTCCTTCCATCATTTCTTCAATATATCCGTTTAGATTTCCAAGATCCTGCTGCTGTTTTACGAAATATTTGCCGGCTCTGCGGCTGAATCTGGAAGTTACAAACAGCATGACACACAGCATAATGATTGTTACCACAGTCAAAGGCAGATTTAGGGCGATCATACTGATAAAAGTCATAATGATTGTAAATGCGGAGTTTATGACCTCTGGGAGACTTTGGCTGATCAGTTGGCGCAAGGTGTCTATATCATTGGTGTATACGGACATGATATTTCCGTGTGTATGGGTATCAAAATATTGGATGGGAAGAGATTCCATGTGTTCAAATAACTGTATGCGGAGATTTCGCATAGTCCCCTGAGCCACCGTAACCATAATCCTGTTGTAACCATAGGAGCATAGGACGCCACCAAGGAAAATCAAAACCATAATAAACAGAGCAGAAGCAAGATTCGAGTAATCTGGCATCTGGGCATGTAGCAGTGGTGTGATGTAGTCATCCACAAGACTTTTCATAAAAAGAGTTCCTTGCAGCGTAGCATAGGCAGAACCTATGATACAAAGAATAACCAGAATAATATGTGGGGCATAATCCTTCATCATATATTGCAAGATTCTGAGCATGGTGCGTCCTGGATTTGTTTTAGATTTTTTCTTCATTATGCTGTCACCTCCATTTCAAGTGAGGCTGGTTGATCAAAATCGCCGCCACCTTTCATCTGCGTTTCATAAATTTCTTGATAAATTGTGTTATTTTCTAGTAGATGTTCGTGGGTATCGTATCCGTTGATTTTTCCATCATCCAATACAAGAATACGGTCTGCATTTTGAATACTGGAAATACGCTGTGCAATAATAATTTTGGTTGTGTTGGGAATATGCTTGGAAAAAGCTTCTCTGATCGCAGCGTCCGTGGCAGTGTCAACCGCACTGGTGGAGTCATCTAGAATTAGAATTTTAGGCTTTTTCAACAATGCTCTTGCAATGCACAGGCGCTGTTTCTGTCCTCCAGAAAGGTTTGTGCCGCCCTGCTCTACCCATGTATCATATCGGTCTGGAAAGCGTTTGATAAATTCATCCGCACAAGCCAGCCTACAAGCATCCTCATATTCACTCTCTGAGGCGTCTTCTTTTCCCCAGCGTAGATTTTCCAGAATGGTTCCAGAAAACAGCACATTTTTCTGTAAAACAACTGCTACCTCATTTCGCAACGTTTCCAAATCGTAATTTCGCACGTCTTTGTTTCCTATATATATGGTGCCGCTGCTGACATCATAGAGACGGCAGATCAGATTTACCAGACTGGATTTGCCGCTGCCGGTTCCACCAATAATGCCAATAGTCTCCCCTGATGAAACGGAAAAATCAATGTTATGTAGGGTTTCTTCTCCGCTTCCATGTTTATAGGAGAAGGAGACATGGCTGAAGCGAATGCTTCCGTCTTTTACTACAGTTTCAGCATTTTGGGGATTTTTTAGGTCAGGAACCTCCTGCAGAACCTCAGCAATCCGCTGGGCGCTGGCAACACTGAGCGTCATCATTACAAAAAACATGGAAAACAGCATCAGTGACATCATAATAGACATAATGTAGGTAAACATGGATGTCAGATTGCCTGTGGTCATATTTCCAGCTACGATATACTGCGCCCCAAACCATGATAATGCAATCATGCAGCCGTAAACCATCAGTAGCATTATCGGGTTGTTTATGGCTGTGCGTCCTTCTGCTTTAGAAAACAGGCGGTAAAGCTGTTCTGTCGCTGTGCGGAATTTCGATTTTTCATGGTCTTCCCGCACGAATGCCTTTACAACCCGGATAGCGGAAGTATTTTCCTGTACTGCTGCATTTACATCGTCATATTGTCGGAATACCTTTGTGAAAACAGGATAAGTCGTGCGGATTACTATTGCCAAAACCGCAGCCAGTACACATCCTGCAAAAAGGAAGATTAGGCTCAGCCTGACATTAATTGTAAAACACATGATCAGGGAAAACAGCAGTGTGAGTGGTGCACGGACTGCAATGCGCAGTGTCATCTGAAAAGCATTTTGTACGTTTGTGACATCAGTGGTCATTCTTGTCACCAGACCTGCAGTGCTGTATTTGTCAATATTGGAAAATGCAAAGGTTTGTATGTTCTCATACATACTATCCCGCAAATTACTGGCAAAACCTGCGGATGCAATGGCGGAAAATCTGCCAGAAAGCGCTCCAGTCAAAAGACTGAAAAACGCAAGGATCAGCATAATGCCACCATAAAAATAAATCTGTGAAAGATTTCCAGCATTGATGCCCTTGTCAATGATAGAAGCTGTAACATAAGGTATCAAAAGCTCCAGAAATACTTCCATGGCTGTGAGTAGGGGAGCAATCAGGGATATTTTTTTGTATTCCCTAATTTGTCCCAATAATGTTTTTATCATAGATTGCCTCCTGTCTTTTAGATTTAGAAAATAATTTAATACTCTTTTATTATAAAGGCTGGTAGGTTGAAAAAGAATTCAAAAAATGTTATATTTAATAAAAAGATTTTATCAATCCAACCACAAAGGAAGGAGTATCTTTTATGAATACCTTTCAGCTTACCTGTTTTCTAAAGGTTTCCCAGACCTTAAATTTTGCCAGAGCTGCAGAGGAGCTTAATATTACGCAGCCAGCCGTCACACATCAGATTCACTCTCTTGAATCGGAGCTTGGTACAAGGTTATTCCGGCGGAATACAAGAATGGTGGAATTAACTACGGATGGTTTTTTGTTTTTGGAAGATGCAAGAACAATGCTGGCTATTTCCAGCAGGGCAAAAGCAAGGATTGCAAGTCATGATCAGCAGACAGGGCAGATATTTTCCATTGGAAGCTGTAATTATGCTCCTATGCTTTTGCTTCCTGATGTACTTCGAGTTATGAGGGAAGAATATCCAGATATTCATCCAAGGCTTCAGGTTGTTCCAATCCCCATGTTAAACCGGCTTCTGGATGCAGAACAAATCGATGTTCTATTGGGCTTTCAGGATGTTGTTAGTCCGAAATTTGATGGAATTTACAAGGAACTTCAAAAGGTGCCTATGCTATGCGTCTGTTCAAAAGAACATCCGTTGGCAAAACAGGACAAGATTTGTATGGAGGATCTGAAACAGGAGGTCTTAATATTGGAAAGTCCTTTGATTGGACCGTCCAATCTTTCGGGATTGCGGTCATTCTTGCTGGGGGAACGGACTTCCTTGGACCTACAAATTTGTGATTCACCAGAAGCGGCGGCTATTCTTGTAAAAGCAGGTTTTGGCGTTGCGGTTCATGCAGGATTATCGATTCCGGCAGATGATTCTCTTGTCTGTATTCCTGTAGATGGATTGCCATTCCTCTCCTTTGGCGTATATTATAAAACATTAAAAGGACGTCCGCTGTTAAAGAGATTTGTGGAATTACTGCGTGAGCAGATCATCAAGTAGCAAATGTAGCGTTGAGAAAATTTGTCAATATATTCATATCATCTAGCTTGTGAAGCAGAAAGGGAAAGTATGAAATTTTTACATTTAGGAGATTTACACTTAGGAAAAACACTGAGTGATTTTGATTTGATTGAGGATCAGAGGTATATCTTCGATCAGATTCTTCGTATTGCCGATAAAGAATCCATAGACGGCATATTTATCGCTGGAGATGTATATGATAAAGCCATTCCAAGCGAGGCAGCTACAAAGCTTTTGGATTATTTACTAATTAATCTGGCAAAAAAAGAAATAAAGGTATTTATGGTAAGCGGAAACCATGATTCAGATAATCGCTTGAATTATGGAAGCGCTCTGTTCGCGTCTAAGCAGATATTTATTTCGGCTGTTTTTGATGGAACACTTCATAAGCAAAGCTTTGCTTATGGGGACACAGAGATTGACATATATATACTTCCGTTCGTAAAGGCTTCACAGGTGAGACATTATTTCCCGGACGAGGATATAGAAAGCTATGATGATGCGGTTCGAGCCATTATAAGAAACACATTTATAGATAAAAACCATAAGAATATTCTTGTGGCACATCAATTTGTCGCAGGGAAAGGGGAAGATCCTGCACTTGCAGGTTCTGAGGGCGTTGGAACACAAAGTGTGGGTATGGTTGAAAAAATTGGATATGACTGCTTTGATGATTTTGACTATGTGGCGTTAGGTCATATTCATTCTCCTCAGAGAGTGGGAAGAGATGCGGTTCGATATTCAGGCTCTCCTCTTAAATATTCACTTAGTGAAGCGAGCAATGAAAAATCGGTTCCGCTTATTACGGTATCAGAAGAGGAGAGTGTCAAGATAGAGCTTATTCCCTTGAAGCCAATGAGGGACATGAGACACATAAAAGGGACACTAAAAGAACTGTTAGATAAAAAAAATGTGAAAGCGCCAGAGGATTTTATTTATGCAACCTTGACAGATGAGGATATCATTAATGATGCAATGGGAATATTTCAACAGGTATACCCAAATACTGTTCGAATTGACTATGACAATTCACATACAAGAGAGATCGAGCAGGTGGATATCAGCAAAATTGCCGAAAACAAATCATTCCCAGAGCTAATTGGAGATTTTTATAGGTTGATGTATGGTTGTGAGATTACAGAGGAAGAAATGGATGTAATGAGGACAGTGGCACGAGAGGCAGGTGTTATAAATGAAGCCAATTAAACTGATTATAAGCGCAGTTGGTCCCTATGCAGGGAAGCTTCCACCAATAGACTTTACAGTATTTGAAGAGAAGGGATTATTTTTGATATCTGGGGATACCGGTGCAGGGAAAACCACAATATTTGATGCCATTTGTTTTGCCTTATATGGAACGACCAGCGGGATATATAAGGATACAAAAAATTTAAGAAGTGAATATGCCAAGGATTCTGTTGAGAGTTATGTGGACTTTTATTTCTCACATCAGGGACGTGACTTTCATGTCTGGAGACAACCATCTTATGAAAGGCAAAAACAGCGTGGCTCTGGCATGATATTAGAAAAGGAAAAGGCGATTTTTTATGAAGAGGGGCAGGCGCCGATAGAGGGATTGACTCAGGTTGATAATGCCATTAAGGAGCTGCTACATATCAATGAGAAACAGTTTAAACAGATTGTGATGATCGCGCAAGGGGAATTTTGGGATTTGTTAAATGCTAAAACGGATCAGAGAACAGAGATACTACGTACTATATTTTTGACGAATGGCTATAAAAATATAGAATATAAGTTAAAAGATCGAATGGATGCAAGTTACAAGATGAAAGCAAAGGCGGAGGACAGTATTATTCAATATTTTGAGGATGTGTCGGCAGATAGAGAGGATAAGCTTTTTGATGAATTGGAGGATATTAAGAGCAGAGCTAGACGATTTGGAAGTGCGTGGAATTTGGATGAAATTTTAGATATAACAGAGCGCCTGATTTCGTCAGACAGAGAAAAATTAGAGCACATGAAAGAGGATTTGGCAAAAGCAGAGGCAGAGCTAAAGAAGAACAATGAAGAGCTTGTGTTAGCTACAACCAATAATGGGTTTATCGAGAGAAGAGATAAGCTTGAAAAGGAAAAAGAGACGCTCGAAAAAAGAAAGACAGAAATAGATGAAATAATTCTGCTTTTGGATAGACAAAAGAAAGCCACTCGCAATGTGAATCCATCTTATGTTGCATGGAATAAGAAGTGTGGAGAGGTATCTTCAATTAAAAACCAGATGAAAACAAAGGAATCTGATTTGGAGATGGCCAAGGTAGCTGCAGAGCAGGCAAAAGATGTATTTTATAGTGCTAAACAGCAGGAATCAGAGGTTGACAAATTAAAACAAACGATAAGCCGGATTGACGATGAGGAACCGAAATATCAACAGAAAGAACGACTTGAAAGGACGTTAAAAAAACTTGCAGAGGACTATGAAAAGATTAGTACAGAGGAAACAAAAATAGAGGAATATGAGAAAGCTCTTAAGAAGAAGATAAAAGCCCTTGATAAGACGGTTAAGGAATTAAAAGATAAGCCGACTGAGTTGGTAGAGACAAAAAACAAGAGTGACAAGGTGAAAGAGCTTTTGGTGAATTTAGATGCAATAATAGACAAGCAAATTCCAGAAAGAGAAAAAAGAAAAAAGATTCTTTCTAAAGAACAAAAAACATTTTTAGATACACGTGACCAATATGAAGAAGCGAGTCGCAGAAGAAAAGAGGCGGAGTATATTCTCGAAGACAGCAGGGCTGGTATTTTAGCGAGAAAGCTTGTGGAAGGTGAGAAATGTCCAGTGTGCGGTTCCATACACCATCCAGAGCCAGCTAAGCTGAAAGAGGCTTTGATTTCAGAAGAGGAGTTCAAAAGACTTCAAGAAAAGGAGACAGAGCTTCAAGAAGAGAAAAATAGTGCAAATACCGAAGCAGAAAAAGCAAAGACATCGTTGGAGGAATGTGAGAAGCAGCTTAGGATAACTATATTAGATTGCCTTAAAAATCCGTTTTTAGATATGTATGTAGAAGAGGGTTCTCTTGAAGAATTGATTGAGGCAGTAGAGAGAGCAAAAACGCAGCTTGAGACTAAGGCAAAGGAGAATAATGAAAAATATAGTGCTCTTGAAAGGGATTGCAGGATATTGAATCAGGCTGAAAAAGATCTGGAAAAAGCAAGAGGAGATGAAGCAGATAGGCTTAATTTAGAAAAAGAAGAACTCAATAAAAATAAGCAAAGGATTAAACAGGAATTAACAAAAACAACAGTTACGTTAGAGGCGCTTGAGAAATTAAGCTTCCCGAATTGGGAAATGGCAAAACAGGAGAGGGAGCAAGCAGAGAGAAAGAAAAATAAGATATTAGATGACATTATGAAGGCAGAAGAGGCAAAGAAAAAAGCAGATAATGATGTTACCGCAGCTCGTTCAAGCCTAGAGATATTAAATAGCAGTCTGAAACAGCAAGGAAAGGAGGAAGAAGCGTTAAGGGAGATACTGGATAAAGAAATTGCTGTAAATGGATTTTCTTCTGTAGAGGAAATGTTAAAATGCGTTGTAAATGAAGATAATATCACATTATCGGACAATCTAATTAATACATATAAACAGGCTGTTGCAACGAATGAGAAACAGCTTTTAGATGCTACGTCAGATGCAAAAGGGAAAAAGCTTATAGATGTTGGGGCATGGAAGGCTGTATGTGATGAACAGAGTACGAATGTAGATTTGATTAAGAAGAATTGTCACAATAGCGAAACTAGAGTAAATACAAATAAAGAGAAAAAGAAGAGTATCCTTGACAAGGGAAAAGAATTAGAAAAAGCACGCAAAGAGAATGCAATCTGCCAACGGCTTTATAATCTGGTTAAAGGTATGACGGGAAAGGGAAAGATTACACTGGAGCAATATATACAGGCTGCGGGATTTGACGGAATTATCGCCGCTGCAAATAGGCGTTTGCTTCCAATGAGCGATGGACAGTATGAATTGTATCGTCAGGAGGATTCTCTCGGTAAGAAAAGTAATAATTTCCTTGATCTTGAAGTGCTAGACAATTATACAGGACACAAAAGACCTGTGGGGAACCTTTCCGGTGGAGAAAGCTTTAAGGCTTCATTGAGCCTTGCCTTGGGACTATCTGATACTGTGTCGTCTAATCTTGGGGGTGTACAGATGGATGCACTCTTTGTGGATGAAGGTTTTGGAACACTAGATCGGAAATCGATAGATAGTGCCATGGAAATTTTGGTAAACTTAACCGGAAGTAACAAGTTGGTGGGAATAATTAGTCATAGAGAAGAGCTTATGGAGAATATTTTGCAGCAGATCAAGGTCAAGAAGACAAAGGATGGAAGTCAGATTGACATTGAATGTGGCTTATAGTTTGCTTAAAATTTGGCTACTAGGCCCAGTTTTTGCAGGAAGATACATTAGATAGCCACTTAAGGAGAAACCCTCACATTATTTGTGTCGCCGATTAGGTGATGGAATGGAGATTATTATGAATATCGATTTTAGAAAAATAACAGATTTTCCACGTGGAACACTTTGTGCCCTTTTGAGAGAGGGATATTCTTTTGAACCAAGATTTGAACGTGATTGTTTAAAGCAATGGCGGGATTTTGATAAATTTTTTTATGATAATCCACATATTGCAAAGCTTAGCGGCTTTATGACTGTTCTTAGTAATATCCCTATAGGGTTTGTATCATGGAATCCAACCAATATACCAGTATCTGCGGAAATCGGGCATAATTGCATTGTGGCAAAATATAAGGGGAATGGTTATGGCAAACAGCAAATGCAGGAAGCGGTAAGACGTATCATTGCACAAGGCGCGAAAAAAATTGTTGTTACAACAAATGAGATTCTTGTTCCGGCACAGCATACTTATGAAAGCGCAGGTTTTAAGCTTATAAATAAATGTGAGGAACCAAATAATGCAGAATATGCAGGTATGAGAATTAACTATGAGATAATTGTAAAGTAAATTTAGAGAGGGTTTGTAAGATGTATGTAGAATATAGAACGAGAAAAGATTTACCATGTAATGAGTTATATCAACTATTTCTTGCGGTAGGTTGGGCGAAAGAAGATGAAACCACGCAAGAGATGATTGATAATTTTAATATTGGTTTTATAAATTCTTGTGAGTAAAAAGTTTGCGCTA
>CAMUFS010000054.1 GCA_947088195.1 uncultured Clostridia bacterium | reverse complement strand
AAGAAATGCGATAGAGTTTTAATAACTCTTGTCGCATTTCATTTTACAATGTAGCAAAAATCTGGAGGAGGGATAGAAAAAATGTCTGAGTGAGCATGACAAAATCATTATTTTCATTTATTTGTGGTCATATTTATGGTCAATATTTTAATAAAGAAGGGAGAACATGTTATGGCACGCCATGGGGAAAATATTAGAAAGAGAGAGGATGGTAGATGGGAGGGCAGATATTCGGTATATGCCGAAGAGAAAGGAAAGAAGGTTTATCATTCTGTATATGGGAAAAGTTATGAGGAAGTAAAAGAGAAATTAAATTTAAAAAAGAGTTTATTAAAGGATACCATTAGTTTCAATAAAAAGGCGGAGAACTGTAGTTATAAAATGGTTAAATTTTCTGACGCGGCAAAGGAATGGCTACTAGAAATATCAGCAGTCAATAAGGTATCAACCTTTGTTAAATATCGCTTTATTTATGAAAAGTATCTTGCGGTGGCATTGGGTGAATGTAGGGTGGTGGATATAAATAATAATATGGTAAATAAGGAAGTATCAGAGCATCTATCTGAGAGCATACAAAAAAGTATATATTGTGTGATGAATCAGATTCTGCGTTATGCATCGAAGCATTATGAAATATCTATTCCTGTAATAAAAAGACAATCATCCAAAATAAAGAAAAGACCTGTGGAAGTATTGACAAAGATGGAACAGGCACAATTATTTTCCAGCCTTTATCTTGAGATGGATATTTATAAAATGGCAGTTGCTTTTTGTTTGTATACTGGGGTTCGCATAGGGGAGCTGTGTGCCCTGCGATGGACAGATATTGATATGAAAAATAGATTGATCTATATTAACCGCACGGTTCAGCGGGTGGCAGTAAGTAATAAACAGACAAAGACAATTTTATTAGAATCTGTTCCAAAAAGCGAGTATTCAAAAAGAGAAATACCAATATCTGTTTCCTTGCTGGATTTATTAAAGAAATTTTCTCATGATAAGCCATATATTTTTGGAGGAAATAAGCCTTTGGAGCCGAGAACGTTACAATATCGTTTTAAAAAGCTTTTGGTGGAGGCAGAGCTTTCCGCTAAGAATTTTCATATTTTAAGGCACACCTTTGCGACAAATTGTATGGAAGGAGGCATTGATGTAAAGAGCCTTAGTGAATTATTGGGACACTCAGATATACAGATCACATTGAATAAGTATGTACATCCATCGATGGATACAAAGAGAAAACAATTAGAGGAGCTCTCAAAAATTTATGGTCAAATTTATGGTCAGGAATTTAGAAAAACAAGGAATTTATAGGCTTCGAGAGAGTTTTCGCAGACTAATAAAATCTACGAAAAATATATGCAATGGAATTTTAATAGTATGGAAAGAACCATTACAATTTATACATTGCATTGGCAATAAAAAAAGGATAAGAGAGATGGAGTCTGCCGTATGGAGAAAATAGGAGCAATTATTCTTATATTGATTTTATTGGTAATTGGAATCGTTCGTATTCAGTCAAAGAGAAAAAAAAGAAATGAGGAGAAATTTCAGGCTATTAAGAAAATGCGGGAATGTTCCCTAAAGGAAGCCTTATCGAATCATTTAGAAGAAAGTGTTGATATTTCTGCAGCGATTCCATATCGTCCGTATAAAGTGGAATATTCGACGGGAGAGAAACAGGATTCTAAAGAAAAACGGCCATTGCTACAGATTATAGAAAGAAATAAATTAGCTGAGAAAAAATATATTTTTCGTTCTAGTGACACTATAATTTTAGGAATCCAATTTGGATCGGTTACGATATTACATAATTTTGAAAATGCGGAGGCTTGTTGTGAGATTTTTTTTCAGGGTGGCGCATATTGTGTTCGAGCTTCTGGAAAGAAAGCTGTCTATGTGCAGAGGAAGCATAAAGCAGCTATTGTGGATCAGGTGGGGATAAAATTAAAGACAGGAGATATGATACAGCTCAACGATACCACATTTCAGATTTTTTATGTAAAAGGTTAGGGATATAAAATGGGGGAGAAGATGTATGAGTGTAATACTTTCTGTATACAGTAAAAGTGCGTTAAAAGAGTTTGTGCTTCCAGCGGTAAACAATACAGAGTTATCACTTCTGCTGGAAGGTTCTGTTTTTCAGGTTCAGGAAGATATTGAATTAAAATTAGAGGTTTTAAGCGGTGAGTGGTATTTTCAGGATACGGGAGAACGGCTTCATATAAATGAAAATAATTATGACGGCGCACCTTTAAAGCATCAGGATCGGTTTACCTTTGTGTCTAAGAATGAGGAGGTTTTTGCTATCTTGGTTAAGATAGTGGAGAGTTCTTTTCCTATCTTTGAGAAATATAGTTTGGAGGAAATCTCTAAGATTTCGATAGGGAGCCGGCAGAGAAAAGCGATCTCATATTCTGCTTATTATGGTGGTATACAGATTGTTTCGGAAAATCATGCCGAGCTGACAAGACAGTCAAACGGCTGGATGTTAGAGGATCAGAGTGCCAATGGGACATTTGTCAATGATATGCGGGTTGGCGCTAACCGCATTTTGGAGTTTGGAGATCACATTAATATATGGGGGCTTCGGTTGGTTTATCTGGGAGATGTATTGGCGATTGATACTTCTGTGGAGATGAAGATCGATCCATCGATCCTTCACAGGTTGGATATGGATAATGATAGATATGGAGAGCTTCGGTATGACAATATTTCCAGCTACCAGAAAATCTATTACCATCGTTCGCCGAGAAATATGGAGGCCTTGGACACACAGAAGATAGAGATCGAGGCACCTCCCACGCCCGGTCAGGAGGATGAGACGCCATTGTTTATGTTGATTGGCCCAGCTTTCACCATGATGCTTCCCATGCTGTTGGGAACGGGGATGTCGATATTGAGCAGCAGAATGTCTGGGGGTGCTGGTGGCATTTATATGTATACAGGCTTGATAACGGCAGGATGTTCGGGATTATTTGGCGCGTTTTGGGCAGTGACAAATGTTCGCTATGCAAAACAAAAAACACGCAAGGAGGAGACGCGCAGATTTGATGCTTATAGTGAATATTTAATGAAGTGCGCTGAGACGGTAAAAGAGAAGTACACACAGAGTATTCGGATTCTCAGAGAGCGCTATCCATCCATAGATGCTCTATTTAATCAAAAAAACAATGTTCCAGAGGGATTGTGGGGAAGAAATCGTTCTCATAATGATTTTTTATATCATCGTCTGGGCGTGGGAGACACACCATTTCAGATTGAAATTGAGGTTCCAAAGGAAAAGTTTACCCTGACAAATGATACATTGGCGGACAAGCCAAGATTTATCAAGGAAAGCTATAAAACCCTTCATGATGTGCCAGTGGGAGTGGATCTGGAGGAGGATTCTTTGATTGGAGTGGTGGGCGGTTCTGGAAAGGAAGGCGCCTATCAAGTGGTATATGCTTTGATTGCGCAGTTGGCGACACAGAATTGTTATACGGATGTTAAGCTTGCTTTTATAACGTCAGATGAGAAGCATAATGGGCAGGATGCATGGAGCTTTGCAGAATGGCTGCCTCATGTGTGGTCTCAAAGCAAAAAGAGCCGTTATGTCGCTTTGGATATCTCTGAGGTCAGCGATGTTTGTTATGATTTGATGCAGGTGCTTCGGCAGCGGGCTGAGGAAGCAGAAGGTCCGGGTGGGGATTTCGTTAGATTCAGCCCACATTATGTGTTGATTGTGGAAGACGAGTCATTGTTAAAGGGTGAGCTTATCAATAAATATCTTTTTGGAAAAAGTCAAAGGTTAGGATTTACAACGATTTTAATGGCAGAGCGCTATGCCGATCTTCCCAATGCCTGTGAATGTATTATTCAAAATGATGAAGAATACAAAGGGATATATAATGTTAAAAATGGCCGAAACAATGGGGTTCAAATTCATTTTGACCTTATGAATTGTGGTGCAATGCAGATGCTGTCTCGGATGTTGGCGAATGTTGAGGTTAATGAGATAGAGATGGGCGGCGAGATTCCAAATGCGATTACATTTTTTGAAATGTACGGCGTGACAACATTAAAAGAGCTTAATGTCTTAGAGCGATGGAAGAAAAATCGTACCTATGACAATATGAGAGCTTTGATTGGAGTAAAATCCGGCGGGCAGGCATGTTATCTAGATCTGCATGAAAAGTATCATGGTCCGCATGGTTTGGTGGCAGGAACGACTGGCTCAGGGAAATCGGAGACGCTTCAGACATATATTCTATCGCTTGCCTTGAATTTTAGCCCAGATGATATAGGATTTTTTGTTATTGATTACAAGGGAGGCGGCATGGGAAATCTATTCTCAGGATTGCCGCATGTTCTTGGACAGATTTCAAATCTGTCAGGAAATCAGATACGGCGTGCCATGGTATCCATCAAAAGTGAGAATCAGCGCCGGCAGCGTGTGTTTAATGAAAATGGGGTAAATAACATTAATGCATACACACATCTGTATAAGAGTGGGGAGGCAAAGCTTCCTGTGCCACATTTATTTATTATTATTGATGAGTTTGCAGAGCTGAAGCGTGAGGAGCCTGATTTTATGCGGGAGCTTATCAGTGTGGCTCAGGTAGGGCGAAGTCTTGGGGTTCATTTGATTCTAGCTACACAAAAGCCAAGTGGAACGGTGGATGATAATATTTGGAGTAACTCGAAATTTCGTCTTTGTCTGCGCGTGCAGGATCGGCAGGACAGTATGGATATGTTACATAAGCCAGATGCCGCATATTTGACGCAGGCGGGCAGAGGTTATCTGCAAGTTGGAAATGATGAGTTATATGAGCAATTTCAGTCAGGCTGGAGCGGGGCTGTTTATGAAGAGGACGCAAGCAGTTCAAAGCAGGTGATTGCTAAATTGCTGACGCATACAGGAAGAACTGGCATTATAGGAAATCATCTAAAGAGCAAGAAAAAAGCAGAGGCGAAATTAAAGTGGATCACTTGTTTATATGAGACTATGACAAAGGCAGGAGAGAATGTTGAGGACTGCTATAAGTATTTAAAGGACACAGGAATGGAATACCCTGAGAGTGATTATAATACAAAGCTTTTGCGCAATTATACCGCACTATATTGGGAGGCGCAGAGCCGCTTTGGTGAGGAGAGAAGCTCTGAGGAGGTTTGCAAATATATTCTGGAGGAGTCTAAAAATAGAAATATTAAACTGCCAGAGATAAAAGAAAAGACACAGCTTGATGCGGTGATAGAATATCTGGCTCAGTTGACAGAACAGGCAGGGTATCAAAAACAGCCTCCACTGTGGCTGCCTGTTCTTCCTAATACCATTTATCTATGTGATTTGGACGGTTATCAGGAGCAGTGTTTTGCAAAAGAGAGCTGGCCTGCACAGGAGGATCATTGGGAATTAAAAGTTATGGTTGGATTCTGTGATGATCCTGTAAATCAGTTTCAGATGCCTCTTTCGTTAAATTTCTCGGAGGACGGAAATCATGCTGTATGTGGCATTGGAATGAGCGGAAAGAGTACATTTCTTCAGACTGTTATATATTCCTTGATACAGAGTTATTCGCCAGAGTACTTAAATTTATATATTTTAGATTTTAGCAGCCGTATGCTGGAGCCATTTCAGAAGGATGCACATGTGGGTGGTATTCTTTATGAGAATGATGTGGAGACAGTGGGAAAATTCTTTTATATGCTTCAGGACATGATTAGGGAAAGAAAAGAGCTATTTCACGGAGGTAATTATTATCAGTATGTGAGAAAAAACGGCGTGGTGTGTCCTGCTGTGGTGGTTGTCATTGATAATATAGCAAACTTTAGAGAAAAGACAGAAGAAAAGTTTGATGATATTTTATTGCAGATTTCAAGAGAGTGTACGGCGAATGGCATTTATTTGCTGTTATCCAGCGCTGGATTTGGGATTAGCGAGATTCCGGGAAGGCTTGGCGAGAATATAAGACGAACCATCTCTCTGGAAATGCAGGACAAATTTGCATATGCAGATGTTTTAAGAACAATGGAGATCTCGACATTGCCCGATCCGGGAATAACAGGGCGAGGATTGGTGGAGATTGATGGAAAAGTCCTGGAATTTCAGACTTGTCTCTCTGTTCAGGCGGTGGATGACTATAACCGGATTGAGCAAATTAGAAGTGATTGCCAGCGTATGAGCCAGAATTGGAAAGGAAGGTGTGCAAAACCGATCCCATATATTCCAGAAAAAGTGGTTTGGTCAGAATTTCGGAAATTGGAGGATACCCAGAAATGGCTGGATGATCCTGAAAAACTTCCTATGGGATATAATCTTGAGACGGCGGCTGTCGCTGGAGTTAATTTAAAACAGACCTATTGTTATTTAATATCTGGAAAAGCACGGACAGGAAAAACAAATCTTTTGCGTATTTTAATGCGTGCTGCATATGAGAAAAAGGGAAATCTTGCAGTGGTGGAGTTTGGTGGGGAAGAGCTTCGAAAGGAAGCGGATAGTCTTCAAGCAAAATACATTCATTCAGAAAAAGATTTCTATGCATTTATTCAGGACATGATACCAGTCTTTCAAGAGCGCAACGCGGTAAAGCTGGGCTGCAAAATGGCAGCTATGGAGGAAGATGAGATATTTGAGAAGATAAGTGAGATGCCTCCATATTTTATCTTTATATCAGATCTTGTCGAGTATACAAAGGTTCTTCATGGAGATGTGGCGCGTGAGTGGAATCTTTCTGGAGCTATGACGAATTTTCAGGAAAAAGGCAGTATGTTAAATATCTATTTCTTTGCGGCATTTAACTGGGATAAGAGGGCAGAGGTGCTTGGAGAGGGTGTATATGAGAGCTTTATGCGCTATAAAAATGGTATTCATCTGGGCGGTTATGCAGATGCACAGAGCGCACTGGAATTTCAGGATGTTTCATTTCGTATTCTCTCCTCAGCGGATAAACCGGGCTGTGGTATAGCATCATCGAATGATATGTCTGCGAGTGTGCGCATAGTCACTCCATTTGCAAGAGGATAGGCATGCAAAAGGATGGGTAAGTAGAGGAGGTATAACAATGATTGTGGTGGATGTGGAGGTGCCATCTCTGGAGAGAAAGTATCAATTTAGCTTGGAGGAACAGGTTCCAGTGGATACATTGATTGCAGAGCTGGCAGAGATTGTCTGTCAGAAGGAGCAATGTGATCTGAGAGGGGAGATCCAGGAGATGTGTCTGTGTTCTCGTGAGCAGAGGCGGATATTAGATCGGAAAGCTACGCTTTTGCAACAGGAGGTACATAGTGCAGATTGCCTTTTATTGGTATAAGAAAAGTCGGATCAAGGAGAAAGGAAGGGGAAGGAATTGGCAACAAAAGTAATAGAGGTCAGCACAGAGTATCTCGGAAAAGATATTAACAATCTAAAAAATACGTTGACTTCCTTAAAACAAGATAAACGTAGGATGACAGAGGAGATAGAAGAGCTTAATACTATGTGGAAAGGGCCGGCGAATGAGACATTTGTGAAACAGTTTCTCTCGGACAGCGCCTCATTTGACAATCTAATCGGGGTCCTTGATAGGATGATAAGGGAGATGGAACATGCCAAGGCAGAGTACGAGAAGTGTGATAATAAAGTAAGAGAGATTTTGCGGATGCTTAGAATATAAAAGGGGTGATTGAGATGGATGTAACGGCAGCAGTGAGAGGAGCAATGATACTGCAAGCAGTGCTGGCAAAGTATAAGGATTCTACAATAGAAGTAGATACTGCCGTAATGGTAAATAAAGCAGAACAGGTGGCACAGGCGATAGCAAAGATGGAGAGAACCTTCGGTGAACTGCAGAGAATTGTCACAGGGACAAACGGATACTGGAAAGGAGAAGCGGCGGATCATCACAGAAAAATGTTCTATGATGAAAAGGAAAATACGCAGAAAATTTTAAACCGATTAAAGGAGCATCCTTCGGATCTGAAGCTGATGGCGGAGGGATATAACAGCACACAGATAAAGCTGACAGAGGAAAATCAGAAATTGCAGAGTGATTATATCTAAAGGGGTGAGTTTGATGAAAGCAAAAGCTCATATTGAAATAGATTTTCAATTAGCGATAAGACAAGCAGAAAGGCTGGAGGAAATTGCGTCAAAATTAATAAGTATTTCAGGTAATATGCTTCAAATAACAGACACTTTTTTTGCATCATGGTCTGGTGAGAATGCGCGGATTTACATACAAAAGCACACGCAGGTTCGTGAAGAAATGAAGACGGCCAGCGGAGAGCTTCGTGAGGTGGCATGTAATATCCGCTGCCTTGCGAAAAGAGTATATGATGCTGAAATGCGTGCCTATGAGATTGCTGTGCGCAGAATCAATGGAAATTAGGCGGCAGGTTCACGCCGACAAAGAAGCTGTAACCTATCAGGGAAGACCTATAGTTACAATAAAAATTAATACAATAGATAGGAGGATGTCATTATGGCACAAAAATTCAGAGTTACACCAAATAAGATGCGCAGTACGGCGGACGAGCTGGAAACCTTAAATAATCAGTTTAAGGCAGCGGTAGGCAATCTTAGAACAGACAATGAGACGCTTGGCAGACAGTGGGAAGGTGAGGCACGCACAAAGTTCAATGAGGAATTTCTAAAGGATGCAGGAAAGTTTGATGAATTTTATAAGGGAATCCAGAAGTTTATTGAACAGCTTCGCAAAAATGCAGATGAGTACGATAAGGTAGAGAATACAAATAAGAGCATAGCAGGCGTAAGAAAAGCATAGTGCTTTTGATGGTCTATTTTTGAAAGGAGAATACGTTATGGAAGGCACATTATTAGTAACCCCTCAGCAATTAAAATTGACAGCAAATTCATTTTCCAGCAGAGGAAAAACAGTACAAAATATTACATCTTCAATGATGCAGAAGGTCAAAGGGATGAAGTCAATATTTGAAGGTGAGGCGGGAAGCGCATATATTAATACATTTTCCCAGCTTCAGGAGGATATGACACAGATTAACAATAAGATTCAGGAGCATGTGACAGATTTGAATGATATGGCAACAAATTATGAGCGCACAGAGGATGCCAATACACAGGCAAACTCTGCATTAAAGTCAGACTATATCTAAAAAAATAAGGGATAGAAATGGTAAGGCTTTGCTTCGCTGTTTCGGGGCAAAGCCTTGAAGGGGTTGCATATACTTATGAAAATAAGATGGAAGAAGGGACTGGCTGTCGCAGCTCTTGTAATTATAATGGTATTTCAGGTTGTCTTGGCAGCGGCAGAGCCGGGCAAGGTATTAAGCTTTGGAACAGAAGACAAAAATATTATTTTGTATATACAAAAACCCGGAGAGGAGTATGAGATTCAGTGCCAGATTGGAACGGGAGAGGCAGCGTCTGTGAGGAGTTATCCCATAACAGAGGAAGAGAATCCGATAGAAACCATTATTTTGCTGGATAATTCGTTATCTGTTGTAGAAAAATATCGTCCTACCATTAATACTATTTTATCAGAATTAGCTGCCAATCGTATGGTTGGTGAGCTATTTACGGTGGCTACTTTCTCGGAGGAGGTTCACTATCTGCTTAAGGACTGTTCCGACTATGCCCAGATAAAACAGGCGATTAATGATATTAGCTATAACAATCAAGAGACATATTTGACAGACATTCTATATGATATGTTGACAGAAATAAATGCAGAAAACAAAACCATACTGAAACGCATTGTGATTATTTCTGATGGTGTTGACAATAAATCAATCGGTTATACCAAGGAAGAATTGTACAATCTTTTGGAAAAAACGCCGTATCCCATTTATACGATTGGTTGTACCTATCATGATAACCAAGAACAATTAAAGAATATGTTTGCATTATCAAGGATGACAGGAGGAGAGGCATATCTTCTTGATGAGATCTCAGATCCTATGACGATCGTAAGTGGTGTGGCAGACTTAAATAATGCGATTAAGGTTATTGTGACACCAAAGGATACCGATTGTGATGGAACAAAAAAGGGAGTTGGATTAACCGTGACAGCCGCGGGACAGAGCGTTACAAATACATTGGAAGTTACCATGCCGCTCTCTAAAATTGAGGAGTCTGTGCCAGAAACTACCACACCGCAGCCAACAACGACAGGAGACTTGATTATTGTAGATCCAGAGCCGGCAAAAAAACCCATTCCTCTTATGCTATGGTTGGCAGGGGGAGGAGGCTTGCTACTATTGTTGGCGGTTGGTGGAATGGTGGTCTATACAATACATAAGAAAGAAAAAGAGAATCGTTTTGTATCGGCCTCCAGTGATTCCGCGAACAACGATAATGCTATGTTTCGAGAGGATTCCCATAATACACAGCTTGCGGACGATAGAGTACAGGGCTCTGAGCGCAGTGGAACGGTATTTTTATGGGACAGAGATATGCCTTATAAAGTGATTTTGCAGGATATGAATAATCCGATCAAGCGGTTTGAGGTGCCTTTAAATGATCCTGTTTTAGTGGGTTATAACAGTGATTGCCAGATTCGTCTAAACTATGAAGAAACCGTTTCAGGAAGACATTGTCGAATATATGGAGAGAACGGAAAATTTTATGTGGAAAATCTTAGCAAGACAAATGGCACACAGATGGATGGAAAGAGGGTAATGAATACGGCAGAAATATATACAGGCTGTGTGCTGACGCTTGGAAAGCTTAAGATGAAGGTTGAGATTCGGTAATGAAGCTATATTATAAAGCTTTTAGCGAGACTGGACTGGGAAGGCAAGAGAATGAGGATGTTATTTTTTGTGCTGAGAATGGTGAGGCAGGCATCTTTCTAGTTGCAGATGGGATGGGTGGGCATACAGATGGTGCTAGAGCCAGTGGAATTATCAGAGATCGGATAAAAATATGGTGGACCAGATTTCTGACATGTAAAAAGCTCCCTGCCTTTTTTCAAGCTGTGGAAGAAATTAAATCGGTATTGGAGGATGCCAATCAAGAGATCTTGGAAGGCACAAAAAAAGGTGAGATCTGTGGTTCCACGGTTGTCCTGCTTTGGGTGCAGGAGTGTGCATGGGCCGTTTTTTCTTGTGGGGACAGCCGTTGTTATCAGGTGAGAAAACGAATCATGGCAGAGCAGGTCTGTCAGCTTACAACAGATGATGTGTGGGAAAATCAACAGCAAAATGTGCATGGAATGAGTGAGACGGAAATCTTGCATCATGCTTATTTTGGCTGTTTGGTTCACGCGGTGGGAACGAAGGGGAATTTTAGCTGTGCTGTGCAGACGGATCAGCTAAAGGGAAAACTGGTATTTGCTTTGTGCAGTGATGGAATTTATCGCTATTGCCCGGAAAAGCATTTGAAAAAACAATTAAAACGGGCAATGAGAATAGAAAATTTAAATGACTGCACAGAAAAGATAAAGGCGCAAGTCTATCAAAATAAAGCACCAGATAATCTATCCTTGATCATGGTTTTAGTATCCGCCTGACCACACAAGTATCTATGATAAATGGAGAGAAATGCGGTGGTAATTAGCGCAAATATAGATTATTATATAGAAAGGCGTGGGGATATATGAGTGAGTTTAAGGCATATACAGGTGAAATAAGAGGGATGGCCAAAAATCATAATCGTCCGTTAAAGCATTTGGGACAAGTTGAGGATGAGATTTCACAGATTGAGAATAATTTAAGCTTTGAGATGAGGGAGACACCATTGATCTCGCAGAAGCTGAAGCGTGTTAAAAGGAAAGTATCTTCATATCACAAAAAAGTGTCTGATTTGATAGATACTTTGTATCAAGTTGCAGATACTTATGATGCGACTGAGATGGAGCTTGCGGAAGCGATTGTGCCCCAAGCAGCAATACCTCCTGTTACAAATGCGGCGGAGGTTCAGGAACAGTGGGCACAGATAGTGACGGATATATCTATAGGGATTATCCCAAAACTGATACAGCCGGGACTTCTTATATTGTCCAATATTAAGGATACTATAATCAATGAAATCAAAGACAGAGAATTTAAAGATTCTTTTACGTTGGATCGGTTTGACAGAGACGGCGGAAAGGTAGAGTATTCTAAGAATAAGGAGCAGCTTAAGGACAGTGATATCGATCCCTTTAAGATATTTAGCCAAAAGTGGGGAGGCACAATGTCCTTGTGGGGTACAGGGGATCAGATTGGAGATCCAGAGGGAACCCATGCCGGCTATAGTATCGATGTGCTGAAAATGGGGGCAGATGCAGAGCTATATGGTGGCCTGTATTACATAGATCCAGAATCAGGAGAGAAAAAGCTTCGCATGGCTGCCGGAGTC
>CAMUFS010000053.1 GCA_947088195.1 uncultured Clostridia bacterium | reverse complement strand
CCCGGATTCAATATAATCACGTCCAAAGCGAGAAAGGTCCTTCACAATAACACAGTTTACCTTTCCTGCCTCAATATCGTTTATCATTCTCTTAAACTCTGGTCTGTCAAAAGATAGGGTTAGATAACGATACTTTCTTTCAGACAATATGACAATAACCCACTTTGAAAAATATAAAATGAAAAAAGAATGTGTATTAATTTAAATTGTTTTGTATCATTATTTTCGTATAAATCGCACAAAATCAGTTAGCATCATTCCTTATTTTAGGTAAAAAAGACGAAAAAACATGTTTTAGTATGAAATTCGATCACCATCTGTATTTTTTTTATATTTAGTGTATAAAACATGACCATGTAAGTGGGAAAGGCTCATTTTACAAATAAATTTTTTACTCATATAATAGACGTATCAATTAAATACGAGGAGGTAGCAGAATATGGACACAGAAGCAATCGCAATGACTTTAATTGCACATTCAGGTGATGCGAGAACAAAAGCATTCCAAGCATTACAGGCAGCCAAAAAAAAGGATTTCGAAGAAGCAAAGCGGTTGATGGAGGAAAGTGAAAAAGACTCCGTGGAAGCCCATAAGGCTCAAACCAGCTTATTGGTGGCTGAAGCCAACGGAGAAAAGCCAGAAATCAATGTTTTATTGATTCATTCACAGGATCATTTAATGACTAGCATGTTAGCTCAAGAATTGATCGGTGAAATGATTCAAATGTATCAAGAACGATAAAACAAATAAAAAAATAAGGAGAAGGAAAAAATGAGAATTTTATTAGCATGTGGGGCAGGATTATCAACAAGTATTTTAATGAAGAAAATGCAGAAGTACTGCGAAAGTATTGGCGAAGAATTAAAGATTGAGGCAGTACCTGTGAATCATGTAGAAGGTTATCAACAAGATTATGATTGTGTGTTAATTGGTCCACAGGTTTCATATCGTATTGATGATTTAAAGAAAAAATTGACAATCCCCGTAGCAGGAATCCCGTCCTTAGATTATGCGGTAGGAAATGCGGAGAATGTGATGAAGCTAGCTCATAAAATTACAGGAAAATAGAAAAATGGCAAGGAGATGAAAAAGACGTGACTAACAAATTAGAAGAATTTGCAAATAGCAAATTTATAAAAAAACTTCAAGAATCAAGCGTTAAATTATCTCAAAGCCCAACCTTTGGTACAATAAGCCAAGGTATGGGTGGAACAATGGGACTAATTATGATTGGTGCTGTTGTTCAAATTATTTGTGCGATTGGTGGTTTGTTATTTGGCTGGAAAGCAGGAAACCCGATTTATGATGCCTTATATATGCCATATGAGTTGACTATGGGATTATTAGGATTATTTATGTCATTTACCTTGGCATATAATTATGCGAAACGTCTTGGGGTCAAAGCACAGATTCAATCTGGGTTTACATCTATGGTATGCTTTATCTTAGTATGCGCGCCTTTAATTTCTGCAACCACGGAAAGTGGAAAAACGATTCGTTGCTTAAATATAGGTGCTATGGGAGCCAATGGTATTTTCTGTGCCATCCTGATTGGGTTGGTTTCTGTACGTATTACAAAATTTGCCGTTGATCATAACTGGGCCATTCGCATGCCTGATGTGGTGCCGGAAGGTATTTTAAATAGCTTTAACTCTATTATTCCATCAGGACTTAATATTTTATTCTGGTATGGATTAGCTTCATTAATTTCTAGCTTAACAAATGGTAGCATGACACTTGGTACATTGATTACAACAGCTATTTCAACGCCATTGTCTTATTTGGTATCTCCATTTGGAATGATTTTCATTGTTATTATTTTCTGCTTAAGCTGGTTCTTTGGTATCCATGGTGGAAGTGTTGTATTTACAGCAATTATGCCAATTTATATTGCTGCCTACGCAACAAACGCTGAATTAGCTGCAGCTGGTCAGCCTTTGGTATTCAATCCTATCTTTTTGTACGGATGTCTTACTGTATTAGGAGGCTCTGGTAATACCTTACCGTTATGTATTATGGGATTAAAGAGTAAATCAAAACAAATTAGTGCTGTCTCGAAAGCCGCTTTAGTACCGGGACTGTTCAATATTAATGAACCCGCTATTTTCGGTTTCCCGATTTTGTATAATCCAATATTAGTGATTCCGTTTATCTTAAACAGCTTGGTTGTTATGATATTCTTATATATTGGTTATCAGTTTAATTTGATGTCTTTACCACAGGTTTTGATTATGACAACGTTACCGGTAGGTATTCAACAGTTCATGTCATCCTTAGATTGGCGTAATATTATCTTCTGTGTGTTAATGTTCCCGGTTGTATACATGGTTTATTATCCATTCTATAAAATTTATGAAAAACAATGTCTTGAAAAGGAAGCAGCTGAATCAGACAATTAATATTCAATAAAACACAAGGAGGGAATAGACATGAAACATGAATTGGGAATATCTGTTTATCCAGATTTAAGCTCATTAGAAGAAATTGAAGCATATTTTGAACTGGCGTCTCGCTATGGAGTATCCAAAGTATTTTCAAGTATGTTTTCTGTAAAAGGAACAAAAGAAGAAGTGCTAGAATATTTTAGAAAGTTAATTGTTGCCGCTCATAAGCATCACTTAAAAGTATCATTAGATGTTAATCCTGATTGTTTTACAAAAATGGGAGCAACACCAGATGACTTAAGTGTGTTTAAGTCTATTGATGTGGATATCTTGCGTATGGATTTAAGCTATGGGCCTGAAGGTGATGCTACCTTAGTTAGAAATCCGTATGGCATTGCCATTGAATTTAATACTACGCCTGTGATTATTCAGGGCTTGATGGATTGTGGTATTGATCCAAAGGATTTCTTAGTATGCCATAATTTTTATCCACAAAGATATACTGCAATGAAATGGGATAAGTTTATTGCCAAAAATAAAACACTGAAAGCTCTTTCCAGAGATTTACGGATTGGGGCCTTTCTTTCCTCATTAGCCGACAATACACATGGCGTATGGGATGCGACCTGCGGACTGCCAACTGTGGAAAAGCTGCGTATGCTGCCTATTGATTTGCAGGCACGTTTGATGTTAGCAACAGAAGATGTTGATGACCTTTTAATCGGTAATGCGTATGCCAGTGAATCAGAATTTAAAGCTCTGAAAGAAATTTTGGAAAATGATACGCTACATATCACAGGTGAGCTAGATCCAACTTTAAAAATGTTGGTTGAGCATGAATTAATTAGTCTGGATAAGCCTATTAAACAATTACGCATCACACTAGATCCAGAGGTGACTGAGAAAGAAAAAGAAGTATTATTTGATTTCTTCCCACACTTAGATATGGGAGATAGCTCTGAGTGGATTTGGCGTACCAGAATTTCACGCTTTAAGTATAGTAGACCAAATGAAATCCTTACACCAAGACATTATGAGAAAGACTTATTTGAGGTTGGGGATGTCGTTATGGTTAATGACAATTACAAGCATTATGCTGGAGAGATTCAGATTGTGAAAATTCCTATTGTCAATGATGGAACAAGAAATCGAATCGGTCATCTTGATGAAAATGAATATCAGTTGATGGAGTTAGTTCACGATGGAGATCTAGTGAAATTCTTAGAGAAGTAAAAGAAGATTTTATCAGTGAAGCATTTTGATCATGATAAAGAGTTATAAAATAACAGAGAGGATGAAGATAAGAAAATGGGATTCCCTAAAAATTTTATGTGGGGCGGAGCGACTGCTGCCAACCAATGTGAAGGTGCTTGGGATGTCGGTGGCAAGGGCATGAGTGTTTCTGATGCTGCCACGGCTGGAACACTTGATACACCAAGATACACAACCTATCTGACCAAAGACGGACAGCCTGGAAAGGCTATAATGTTTGAAAATTTGCCAGAAGATGCACATCGTGCCGTTTTAGAAGGATATTATTATCCCTATCATGAAGGAATTGACTTTTATCATCGTTATAAGGAAGATATTGCCTTATTTGCTCAAATGGGATTTAAGATCTTTAGAATGTCAATTTCCTGGGCACGTATTTTCCCAAAGGGAATTGAAGAGGAGCCAAACAAAGAAGGTCTTGAATTTTATCGCAATGTTTTTCAAGAGCTCAAAAAATATGATATTGAGCCATTGGTTACTATCTTCCACTATGATATGCCTACTTATTTAGAAGAAGATTTAGGTGGCTTTGGCAATCGCAAGATGATCGATTTATTTGAAAAATATGCTCGTACACTGTTTGTCGAATACAAAGGATTAGTGAAATACTGGCTAACGTTCAATGAGATCAACAGTCCATTTTTAATTAAAACTTTTGTGCCTAATTTCCCAAAAGAAAAGGTTAAGGATATTTTCCAACTGCTTCATCATCAATTTGTTGCGAGTGCACGCGCTGTTCGTGCCGCACATGAAATTTGTCCAGATATGAAGGTAGGCGCTATGTTAGCCGGCGTATGCAGTTATCCATTAACATGTAACCCGGATGATATACTGGCAACTCAAAAACATCAACAGGATAATTTCTATTACTGCTGTGACACGATGGCACGCGGCCAATATCCATATTTTGCACAAAGACTTTGGCAGGAATATGATGCACAGGTTGAAATGACGGAGCAGGATCTCGTTGATTTGCAAGAAGGAAAAGTTGATATGGTTACTTTTTCTTATTATTCTACTAATTGCATAACGAAAGATGAAAATGCGGAAAAGACCAAAGGAAACTTTTCGATTGGGGCTAAAAATCCTTACCTGCAATATAGTGAATGGGGTTGGAGTATCGATGGTAAAGGCTTACGTTACTTGTTAAATGAATTATATACTCGCTATCAATTACCGTTGATGGTTGTCGAAAATGGGCTAGGGGCTAATGATGAATTAGAGGAAGATGGCAGTATCCATGATCCATATCGTATCGCTTATACAAAAGAACATATTAAAGCGATGAAAGGCGCAGTTGCTGATGGTGTAAATTTATTAGCTTACACTTATTGGGGATGCATTGATTTAGTGAGTGCTTCGACTGGAGAAATGAAAAAACGTTACGGTTTTATTTATGTTGATAAAAATAACGATGGATCAGGCACTTTAAAACGCTATAAAAAAGATTCTTTTTACTGGTATCAAAAGGTCATCCAGTCTAATGGTGAAGATTTAGATTAAAGAAGCGAAAGATTTCTTTCGTTTCAGACTGTAGACAAAGTCCGTGGCAGCCGCCACGGACTTTTCTGCTATATGCCGAACACGACACTAATCTTGCTGGTGCAAATCCAGCCAAAAATATTGTTTTCGTTTACCTGCTTATTATCTGCAATTAGGGCAAAATAGAAATATTATAAATCATCCCTGGGATGATAGAAAGGAAAAGGTATAGCGGATATGATGGTTTGATCATTTTCGATATACTAAGGCATAAAATGAAATTAAGTAAAGAAGTCGTCTTAGAATATATGCAAGAACAAGTTGTATCAAAATCTGCTGATGTTTATTTTACAACACAGGAGCTTTCAGAAGCTTTATCCATGCAACGATCCAATATAAGCAAAATATTAAATGAATTAGTCAGAGATCATAAAGTCAAAAAGACAAATGGAAGACCTGTCCACTATTATTTGAATAAAGAAATGGAAGAATCTTGTTTTCATAAGATGATTGGATGTAATGCAAGCTTAAAACAAGTAATCCAATTAACGAAAGCTGCCTTACTATATCCTGGACATTCTTTACCTATGCTGATTACTGGCTCTGATGGTTCGGGAAAAAGTTTATTGGCTCAGCTCATCTACGAATATGCTAAGGAATCGAGAATCATTGATGCAGATGCTCCATTTATCAAAATCAACTGTCGCTATTTGGCAGAAGAGTCGACGAAAGAAATAAAAGATATTTTCTTTTCCGCACCTGAGGCTGCCATTGGAAAAGCGCAAGGGGGTATTTTATTTATTGACCACATCAATAAATTATCTCATGATGTACAAAATGAATTATTAAATTATGTGGAGGTTGCCCAAACCTCCTCAAGCAATATAATTTTTGTCTACTCTATTGATGATTTAATTAACCCATCTTTATTAAGCTTATATACCTCAAAGTTTTCCATTATCGTCGATTTACCGCCACTTATAAAAAGACCATTACAGGAGCGTCTTGAGCTTATTTCACTTTTCTTTCAAAAAGAGGCTGAATGTATCCATAGAAATATTAAAATAAATTCAGAAGTCTTACGCTGTTTGATGCTGTATCCATGCCAATTTAATATTAAACAGTTAAAATCAGATATTCAGCGAGGTTGTGCGAATGGGTATGCGAGAAATATTGACAAAGAGGATGGACAAATCGAATTATATATTCATGACTTCCCAAATTATGTGCGCAAGGGCTTTTTATCCTATCGCAAATACAGAACACAGATTGAGCAGATTATACCTGATAATTATCTGTATAATTTTTCAGAGGAAGAAATAAACGCCAGTCAGGATAAAACAGTTGTGGAAGCTGATAATGACACCTATTACAGCATGATTGATCGCAAGGTTGAAGAACTTAAGTCGTATGGCGTAGATGATGAGGACATTATGGCCACCATCCACGCTGACCTGGATTATAACTTTCAATATATCAATTCTCAAATTGGGCAAAAAGATATTGATAAGGACATGATTTCCAAGCTTGTAGATCCACGTATTATTAAATATGTGGAGACATTTTTAAAGGATGCCACCATTCGCTTCAATCGAATCTATGTGAACTCCGTGTTTTATGCAATTTGTTTACATTTAGCCGCTATGCTAGAGCGAAAGGGAACCACTCACAAATTATCAAATGAACAAATTGTAACGACCATTAAAAACTATAATGATGAATATATATTTTGCTCTAAGTTTACTTCTATGTTAGAGAAAGAGTTTGATGTTCAAATTCCAATAGATGAAGTGGTTTTCTTGTCTATGTTTATTATAAAAGAAGTAATTCCAGAGAAGGTAGAAGCAAAACCAGTTGTTTTAGTTGCTATGCATGGCAACAGTACTGCCTCTAGTATCGTCGAGGTTGTCAATACCTTAGTGGGGGATGAAAATATTTTCTCATTTGATTTATCCTTAGATAAGGATATGCAAAAGGTCTATGAAGAATTAAGCCAGACTATCCTTGAAATTCATCAAGGCAAAGGAATTTTGATGTTATATGATATGGGGTCCTTTAAAACCATGGCAGAGATGATTAGCAGTGAAACAGGAATTGATATTAAGACATTTTGCATCCCCGCAACCCTAATTGCTCTAAATTGTTCCCTTAAAGCAAGCTGTCATAGCTCGCTTGATGAAATTTATGAAGAGGTGATTAATTCTTATCAGAAATTGTATCCTGAAATCGAACAATCTTATCAAAAACAAGAAAAACCACAGGTTATTATCTCTTTATGTATGACAGGAGAGGGAAGCGCAGTTTCCATTAAAAACTATATTGAGCAACATACCTATTTGGAAAATACAGAAATCATTCCCCTCGTAATCTCGGATCGAGAATATTTGTTAAGGAAAGTGAATCAAATTCAAAAAAGTCAAAAGATTGTTTGTGTCATTGGGGCTTATGATCCTAAGTTATATGATGTCCCATATATACCAGTTTCCAAACTGTTCGATACATCCTCCGATAAATTGGCTTTATTGCTGTCTTTAAATATATCGGATTCCATTATGTCAGTGAACTATGATGCCATTTATGAATATCTGCAAGAGCAGCTAGAAGGTCTGGATATCAAGCGTTTAAAAGAAATTTTACCTAAAGTTATTTTTAAAATTAGAAGAGCAGTTCACGGCTTGTCCTCCGATCAAGAGGTTGGTTTATTTATGCATATTGCATGTTCTATTTATAGATTGCAAAATGGATGGGAATCCGTAAAAAATATCAACACCAAACAGCTCGTGCAGAAAAACAAACGCTTATACCATGATTTACGTGAAATTCTAAGTTTAATAGAAGAGGAATTTTATATCGAATTTAATGATGATGAGATTGCGAATATTATCCAGATTATAAAACAATGTTGATAGATTATCCAATATATGAAAAGATGTGTCAAGGCTTTGAAATAAGAGGTAAGATAACACCCTCTGCAAAAGGCTACGTTATCTTACCTCAACAAAATTACTGCCCGAAAATCCATCATCGCTATAAGTATCATAAAGCTCTATATCCTGATGCTCATGGATAAAGGCCCTAATTAGCTCTCTCTGATTTCTGATACTGTTGCTCTCGGTTTTCCGATTGCCATCCCTGTCTGTCACATTTCCGACATCACTATCATCCCTTGAAAGACGAAGGTACATGGCTGTTAGAAATGGTTTTCTATTCATCCTATCACTCCTGTTTTACAACTGCTCATTCCATATAAATTTCTGCTAAATGCCTTAAATATTCTTCCATTTTATCATCTATGGTTGGTCCCTCCTTTTGAAACCGAACCTTTACTACATAATCTCCCATACGGTGAACAAAAAGGTTATTCGTCTGTTCTGCAAAAAGTGCCAGCTTTTTTTCAACTGGAAGCTTTGTATCAATCTTAATATTTCTAATATCTGTCAGGGTGTTGATATCCACTGTCCGAACATCCACCATTTCCATTGCGTTCCGTTCTTCCTCTGTTATAGTAGCCATTACCATCCTCTCCTATATCATTCCTTACTACTATATTTATTCTTCTATCAAATTGTCCTATAACAGAAGCTTCTTGCTAACTTGACACTATTATCCCATCAGCCCCCCATTCTCTGTTGGGATAGATATTATTTGGTGTTCTGTCTGCCCCGCGTATCAGGTATCCTTTAATACTACCAGTATCCATAGAATATATATTGCTTCTTGCCATCCCCCACTCCAGCATAAGAGCAGCACTTCCTGCCACATGTGCCGCCGCCACACTGGAGCCGCTTTGTGAGGTAAAGCCTCCGCCGGGCGCAGGGCCAAAAATATTGACTCCGGGTGCCGCCAAATCTGGCTTTATATCCCCCTTGCGGTTAAAGCCTCTCCCTGAGCGCAGGTAAACACTATTATCCCGGTGATTATATGCTGCGACTGTGATCACCCTTGGCGTATTGGCAGGATCTGTCAACGTTACATAAGGATCTGGGCGTAAAAAATAGATACCCTTCCCCATAAAATCTCTAACTGGCAGCCATATATCAAAGCTTTCCTCAGGATTAATAAAGTTTCCACTGACTATCAGCCTCCAAAGTCCGGGCGTCGGATCGATAAAACGCAAAAAGACTACATTCTCTCCCTCTATTCCAAAGGGAATAATATAATCCATTGTGATAACTGTGTTCTCAAAAACAAATCGAAATTCCTCATGCCTGCCCGGTCGTGCCCTCATATCCTGAATCCGCTCTCCTGTAGGAGAAATAATGGAAAAAGAAATGGATGCTGGGATCGTCGTCCAAAGCTCCAAAGTAAAACCTATGCTCCCCTCCGCCACGGTAAGCTCCACCATCTCGGAATTTTCCATAGAAGGAACTCTGCTTCTATAATGGCTGTTCTCATTTCCTTCATTGCCACCAGACACTACCGCGCACAGTCCAATATAAGAAGATATATTCGACAACAAATTACTTAGATAGGTCCCTGTGCTGTGCCCACCCATATTTGTGCCAAGCGTAATAAGAATCACTATTGGCATATTTAAGCGTCCCGCCAGCTCCAGAAGGTATCTAATTCCCATCATAATATCATTTTCCTGAACGGCATAAGCTCCCTCTCTCACTCGGAAATAATCTCTTAAATATGGCTTTGCCTCCTTTAATTTCACCATTGCGATCGCCGCCTGCGGCGCAGCACCGATAAAATCATTGTTTATATCCTCACCGCCCGCAGCAATCCCTGCCATAAAAGTCCCATGACCTATATCATCCGTTGTTGGCACCAGTTGATAAGGATCATCAAGCTTCAATGCCTCATCAATCTGCTCCTTTGTATATTCACTTCCGTACAAAATACCTGATGGTGTCTCTCCTGTCTGAATGGTCTGATCCCATATTCCTATAATTCTTGTACTTCCATCAGAATAGCGAAATATTGGATGCCTATAATCGATCCCTGTATCAATAAGACCAACCAGCACACCCTGTCCATTTAATCCAAGATAAGGCTGATTTCGGAGCTTTGTAATTCCACTGGCATCCATATTGGTCGAATCTGTTATGGTGTAAAGCTTTGGTATGGTCTGAAAACCAAGGGTTGCCATATATCTTGTATCACTATTGTCCTCAACAGTGATCACTCGATATTCTCCCCATACATGCTGTATACATGCTCTTGCTTGATTGATAACCCCTAACAGCGAGCTTTCTCCGACATTCACCATAAAATCCTTGTAATCATTTGACATTATTTTCTGTCTACAGGTCAAATTATCTGGCATAACTGCTCCTGTACGTTTTCTAATACTATATGATAACAAGAAAAAATGGCGCATAAGCAAAAAAATATTTTTCCTTGCTCATGCGCCATAGCACCTCTATCACTTATGTAAGATTTTATTTAATCCTTTAACTCTGCAAGCAAATCTTGCACTCTATTATAGGCTTCCTCAAGCATAGGAAGCCTTTCCTTTGCCTCCTCAAGCTTCTTTGCACGCAAAAGCTCTGTCAGCTCACTGGCAGCCTCCGACAATTCATTTAACGCAAGATTGGCAGCCACTCCTTTTAAGGTATGTGCTTCCCTAAATGCCTCCTCACAATCCTGCTTCTCTATGTTCTCCTTCAGATGGGGAAAGGACTGGTCATCCGTGAATTTTAATAAAAACTTCTTAAATAAAGCCTCCTTCTCCATAAAACGATGCAACCCTGTCTCATAATCTAAGATTTTTCTGTCCACACTTTCCAAATTAACCATAATACCATTCCTTTCTAAACCACTATTATATTTCACTATGCATATTTTTTCCCAATACTTCACTTATTTTAATAATTATAGCATTATTTTCATATATGTCAATCATTCTAACAGCCTATACGGCAATGACACATTTTGATCAAATTCTTAGAGCGTGTTTGAAAAATAAATTTTCTGTGCTGTGTGATAAAATATATCTTCTTTCTCACTTTCTGTAAAGACATCACTCTCCGCCAAATAGCTCACTAAATGTTCATAGCTGTCACGGCATAGAGTAGATGGAAGATCAGAGCCAAACATCATGCGGTCTGCTCCCACTATCTTCTTTCCTATCCTCAGATAATGTCTTGCATGTTCATAAGGGTATGTCTCTGGTCTCTGATTCGCTGGCAGGGCCGCCAGATCAAACCATACATTAGGCAAAGCCAGTCTTTTCAATCCCTCTGTAAATACCTCCTCATCCTTCTGCTGAGGGGCCAGCAGATGACAAACCACAAACTTCATATCAGGATATCTTAGTATTGTATTTCTTAAAGGCTCTATCTGCCAACAGGGATTTCCCGCGTGTCCAATATCAATAATAAATACTAATCCCTTGTCATTTGCATAAGAATAGGTCTCGTCCATCACATCTCCGTCCAGAGGAACAGGAGGATGATAGCTCATCAAGCCAGAACCATTGCTAACCTCAAACTTCACCAGCCGAAACCCCAGTTCCTCAAACAAATGCTTGCGAATCTTATCCTTGTTCACACAAAAAGGATCGTAGGTAGCCGCTCCTGTAAAGCGGTCTGGATACTTCTGCATTGCCTGCCAGACATATTCATTTTGAAATCCAAAATAATTCCCCTGTAAAAGCACAGCTTTCTCAACATTATGTCGATCCATCAGAGCGATAACCCGCTCTGGTGTCACATCTACCTCTCCAAGATCGGGTGGTATCATATCTATCACCTGCCCACTCGCATAGATTGCCTTGCCATTCCCGCATGATCTCAGCTCTCCCTGAGAACCAAAGCCCGCAATATATTGTACAATATGTGCATGTGCATCAATAATCTTCATACCCGTCTCCTTTTCACTGCGCTTTCTGCTCCAACAATGCCGCTCCGCGCATCTCAATCACTGGACCTCCAGTTTTTTCCACATACTCTTTCGTGATTGTCACCCTGCCAATATTATCATCCTTTGGAATCTCATACATAATATCAAGCATAAATTCCTCAATAACTGCACGGAGTCCTCTTGCCCCTGTATCCTTCTTTAGCGCTTTTTCTGCAATGGCATCCAAGGCTCCATCATCAAAATTAAGATCCACTTCATCAAAAAGCAAAAGCTTTTGATACTGTTTTAATATTGCATTTTTTGGCTCCTTAAGAACTCGGACAAGCATCTGCTTATCAAGCTCATCCAATTTATATACAATGGGAAGACGTCCCAATAACTCTTGTAT
>CAMUFS010000052.1 GCA_947088195.1 uncultured Clostridia bacterium | reverse complement strand
ATTTCGCCTTATTATATAGCTTCTCATTGCTGCTATTGTGGAATTCCGTTAAGACGATATAATGAAGGCCATATGCCAGGAATCCGTTATTTTGGCGGGAAACTTTTTATGTGTAAAAATGGCCATCAAGGGAATGTAGCATTAAATGCAGCTAAAAATTTAGGAATACTTTTTCATAGTAGGAATATAGTAGTAGGACAAAATAAAAAGTAATAATATGGTAATAAATTAGATTTTATATAAAAAAACTAAAATGTAAAAATCACAATTATAATATCAAAAAGTTAAAGTTATGCAAAAAATAAAAATTTGTTGTTTTTGTGAAACATGGGAATCTGGTGGGATTGAATCTTTTTTAAACAATGTTTTGCAGCATATCAATTTAGAAAAAATACAAGTTGATATAGTTGTTTCTTGTCTAAAGAAAAGCATTTTTACAGAACCTTTAAAACAAAAAGGAATCCGTTTCTTTGAATTGTCAGGTAGCCAAAGAAATTTTCTGAAAAATCATTATATGTTTATGAAATTATTACGGAAAGAAAATTATAACGCAGTCCATTTACATATTTTTCATGGTTTATCTCTTTACTATGTCTGTCTGGCCCAAAAAGCAGGTATTCCAGTCCGAATAGCCCATAGTCATAATACAGCGCTACGTTCCAGCAAAACTCAAAAATTAAAACTATTCATCCATAATATTGCAAAAAACTTATTTAGTGATGAGTCTACTGATCTATGGGCTTGTTCTGCTTTAGCAGCCCAGTTTTTATTTTCCAAAAGGGCATTAAAACAAAAAGGATTTCAATTTATTCCTAATGGGATTGATACAGAAAGATTTCGATTTCAGCCAGAAATTCGCAAACAAATAAGGCAAAAACTAGGTTTAGAAAATCAGTTTGTAATTGGAAATGCAGGTCGGTTCTGTTATCAAAAAAACCAAAGCTTTTTATTGGATATTTTTGCGGAATTAGTCAAGCAAAAACCAGAAAGCAGGCTTTTATTGGTAGGAGAAGGGGAAGAAGAAAAAGCTTTGCGAAATAAAGCAGAAATGCTGAATATTGCAGGACAAGTTCTTTTTTATGGAATTTCTCACCAGATAGAATATTTATTATGGGCAATGGATATTTTTGTTTTTCCCAGTCATTTTGAGGGCCTTGGAATTGTAGCGATTGAAGCACAAGCGGCAGGATTGCCAGTTATTGTTTCAGAGTTTATCCCACAAGAAGCATATATAACCAAACAAGTTAAAAAACTTTCATTGCAGGATAGTCCAAAAGATTGGGCTAATGAAATTGTATACACAAAATCAAGTATAGCAGGGAGAGAATACAATGTTGATACTGTTCAGAAAGCAGGTTTTAATATTTTAGATGTTACATATAAAATAAAAAAATATTATAAGGATAGGCTGGCAAAAGAGAATAACACATGAACTATCTCAAAATGTTTAAAGCAACTTAAAACCTAAATATACTACCGACTGATAGTTGCTTATGGAGGATGGTGCTGTTGCACAAGTATAAAGCTGTCAATAAGGGAAAGGAAAAAAATAAGGAAAGAAAATGGATGGTGAAGCTAAAACAGTTTGTTTGGAATTTATTTCCTTACACTGTTGAGATATTTATAAGAGAATTACTTATACCTTCGTTTCGAGAAGCACGAATAGCAAATAATATACATTTACGACAAAATATTTTAAAGATTGAAAATAACAGAAAAATAAAAATGGGCAAGATAAAGGTTGTATTTTTTTGCCAATTTCCATCAATGTGGAATTCATGCTGTACAGCTTTTAGGGCTGCATTAAATGATCCTATTATAGAAGTTTATCTGCTGACACTTCCAATTAGACAGAAAGAAACTGCTATAAAAAATAATCCATCCTATAATTATTGTCGGCAATTTTATCCGGCCACAATTGAAGCATTTAATCATATAACTCAAAATTGGTTTGACTTAAAAAATTTAAAGCCAGATTATGTGTTTCTTTCTAGGCCATATGACGATGAACTTCCCCTAGCATACAAAAGTGCCGTATTGGCTACATATACAAAAATTTGTTATCTGCCATATGCATACTGCAAAATGAATTGGGATTGCAGGCAAGTGTATCGTTATGATTTTTTGGATCATGTTTATGCAGTTTTTACGGAAAATGACAGGTATTATAAATTGATAATGCGAATGTATCGCAGAGCAGTAAAAGCTGGTTGGAAGAAAGTAAATTATGTAGGCTATCAGAGATTTGATTTACTATTTAATAACGTAGGAAATAAAGCAAATGGTTACCAAAAAACAGTTTTATGGCTACCGAGATGGACAACTAGAGAATTACTTGAGTCCAGTAGTTTCTTTCGATATAAAGAATTGTTGGTAGAATTTTTTTTAAGGCATTCAGAATATAAACTGATTTGTCGTCCTCACCCATTGATGTTTGATAATTTTATTTTCACTGGTGAGATGACAAATATCGAAGTAGATCAGTTTAAAAGGTTGTTTGCTGAAACAAAAAATTTTGTTCTTGACGAAACCGCTGATTATCTTCCAGCTTTTGCAGAAGCGGATATTTTTGTTTCAGATGTATCTTCTTTGCTGGTAGAAGAGTTTGCTACAGGCAAGCCGATTATTTATTGTGGAACGATGTCTCATTTTGATCGGCAAGCAAAGAGATGGGCAAAATTAATGTATTGTGGGAATAACACAAATAGTCTGTTAGATATACTCAGATGTTTGCTTGATGGATCAGATCCTAACAAGTCCGCTCGTGAACATATTATAGGATATATTATGAATTGTGATGGGAAATGTGGAGAAAGAGCCATCCGTTTTATAAAAAAAGATTACTTCAAAAGTATGGGTACTGCAAAGTAGAGATAAAAAATTCCGAATCGATCTGATTCAGCGACACAATAAGGAGAAAATTTGATGAAAATATTGTTGAACAGATTTGTCGTGCAACCGTTAAAACGGCTTATAGAAAAACTGATAAAAAAACCTATAAGAAATTTAAAAAAACGAATATGGTCATTTATTAACCTTCGTATTTTCCGTAGATATACAACCCTTGTTACTGAAACCAAGTTTAAATGCAAATATTATTCATCGTTTAGAAGGAAGCGTACTGCGGTAAGTAACCGGGTTCACTGGTATATTCAGAATCTGGAAAGAGAAAAAAATAAAGATAAAAGACTTTCAATTGTATTTATTTGTCAATTTCATGCAGCGTGGAATGCTTGTATGTCTACTTTTCAAGAGGCTATGAAAGATCCAAATATTGAAGTTATTCTGTTGGCACTGCCGGAAAAGGAAATGAGACAAGGAAAAAGCAAGAGAGTTTCTGATATTACAGCTGAAATATATGGAGAAGAAAATATTGCTTATGAGTATTGTAAAAGTTTTTTTCCGGAAACGATAAATGGCTATGATCGTGAAAAAGATACTTGGTTTGATCTTCATGCATTAAATCCTGATTATGTTGTTCTCTCACGTTCCAACCAAAACTATCTTCCAGCTCAATATCGGGCAGAAGTACTTTGCACTTATACAAAGGTTGTCCATATTCCATATGCGTACTGCAAAATGAATTGGGACAGCAGAGCTGTATACCGAGAAAACTTGGCTGATTATACTTATGCTATATTTACAGAAAATAAAATGTATCAAGAGATGCTTAGAATAATTTATCATGATCTTTTTGCCGCAAGTTGGAAGAAAATTGAGTTTTTTGGCTATCCAAGATTTGATATGTATAATCATGAAAATAGACAGGAAATAAAAAATCCAAAAACAGTGCTTTGGCTTCCAAGATGGGTGACAGAAGGAAGATTAGAGGCAAGTACATTCTTTAAATATAAAGATATTTTGATCAGCTTCTTTCTCGATCATCCTGAGTATAAACTTATTTGCAGACCACATCCTAAAATGTTTGGTAATTTTATTGCGACAGGAGAAATGTCTGAAACAGAGGTCATAGAATTTAAGAAATTGTTTGCGGAAACGTCGAATTTTTATTTGGATGAATACAGTGATTATCTGCCTTCTTTTGAGGATGCAGATATTTATATTTCTGATACCACATCTTTGTTGGTAGAGGAGTTTATCACAGGGAAACCCATTATTTTTTGTGGAGTTATGTCCCATTTCGATATGGATGCAAAAAACTGGGCTTGCTATATGTATTTGGTACACAATCGGCAAGGATTGATTTCACAGCTCACTTCCTTATTAAACGGAAATGATCCTCAAAAACTAAACCGTGAAGATTATATCAAGAATGGCATGAAGCATGATGGAAACTGTGGCAAGCGTATTGTTGAATTTCTGAAAAATGATTATTACAATAGTTGAACGATATTCGTCCAATTTAAGGAGAAGCTTAAAAATGAAGCACTATGTAAAAAATATAATCATGATCATGTCGGCTGGGGTGGGTTCCAGATTTGGCTCAGATTGTCCTAAACAGTATAACTATATGGACGGTCGCCCTGTAATTGATTATGTCTTTGATGCTTGTAGAAAGTCAGTTTTTGTTCATGAGATTGTCATTGTGGCTTCTGGAATATATATTGATTATATAAAGAAGCGATATCATGTTCCTGTCATAGAAGGCGGTTTAAATAGGCCAGATTCAGTGGCAAATGGTATAAAATATATTCATGAGCATTATAATTGTGAAAAACTAATTATTACCAATGCAGTTTGTCCCCTTGCTTCAACTGAGCAATATGATAAATATTTTAAACTACTTGATGAATACGACTATGTTTTAACAACATGGAAACTAGCTCCTGCATTGCATAGATTTGATGGCGTAAAAGTTGATCGTGATGATTTTTTTAATATTATGGAACCTGACGCATATCGGTTCCCTATGTTATTTGATTCCTATGATTTCAAAAATCTAAAAAAATATATCTTTCATAATATGCCGGATCATGCAATCCCCTTTTACTGCTTTGATTATCCTTATACAATGAAAGTTACCTATCCGTATGATATACCGCTTTTAGAAGTTCTGTATAAAAACTTTATTCTTAATCCAGATAAAGAAAAAACGCTTCAGGTTGTAAATAAGTATCTTTCTGCAAGCAGCAGCAATGATAATATAGTCCAATGGATTAAAAACGTCCAAAAAATAATGTATGAAGAAATCGTACCTAAGTATAGTATTACTAGCTATATGATGAATGCACAGACAGAAGCTAATATTGTGTATGAGGCTCAATCAGTTACTTATGACAGCATAATTGTAAAATTTACTCCTTCCAGTTTCTTTTTTCATAAGGAATATACTTATTACAGGCTAGCATCAAAGAAAACAATGGCTGAATTAATTGATCATGATGAAGAATATCATATGCTTGTCTTAAAAACAGTTAAGCCTGGAATTCAGATCAGATTTGATGTAAAAGACTCTGAATTGCGTAAATTTTTCGATACAGTAAATGCCAATATCATTCCTGTTGAAAGGCTTAATGGCGATACGATTGTTCCTAATATTATGCTGGAATTTGAGGAATATGTTGAATCAGCAAGCAAACATACTTTTGCATACGACTTGAGAAAAGTTTTGGAAGAAAAATCACGTAAAGTGTATCAAAAATATTTTAATGATGTACCATTGTACTATTTACACCGTGATTTACACAAAAGAAATATTCTTAAAGATGGCAATAAAATACGAGCGATTGATCCCAGAGGGACAATAGGACCGCGTGAATTTGAATATGTTATTCAGTTTATTATTGAAATTAGAGACAGTCAGGAGAATACAAGGCAATTTTTTTGGGAAATGTTTGATTATTTTAAAATATATGTTGATGAAGAAAAATATCTGGCAGCATTGTTCTATTTCTTTGTATATAAAGCCAATGATTATTGTTTCCAGAAAAATGATAACAATAAACTTGCACAATGGTGTCTTAACAGTGTACGTGACTTGTTTTTTAACGGGGATGTCGAAAAGATGATAGATCCCATTGTTTTGCCCGATTTTTCTGAAATTCTTTCTGGACATAAGCAGTAAATGTGAGTGTGATAAAAAGATGTATCGCTTGATTATTTTTGATGTAGATGGTACTTTTTATGATCTAGATGATATAGTTTTGGACAATTATAATATGCAGGTAGATTTTTTTTCGAAACAAAAAAGAATGAACAAAGAAGATGTGAGATACCTGTTTGAGAAAAATAGTATTCTGCCCTATAAATCTGAACATGGCCGCTCTGCTACAGAATTTTTTCTGCGTAATGGGATTGATGCGGAAGCATGGAAAACCTACCGTGAGAAGTACATGCCATTTTGGAGTATTCAACAGGAAACATCTGTTTCAAATAAACTTTTGGAGCAGTTTTCCGAATTGGCGAAACTTGTATTGCTTTCGAGCAATACCTTGGAAAATATTAAGAACACACTAAATTGGTTAAAAATAGATCTGAGTCTATTCGATAATATTTTCTGTTCAACAACAGATTGCGGGGGTGAACCGTTTCGCAAATTGACTGCGGTTCCATTTATTATTTCCAGATACAAAATAGATGTTCGATCGGTGCTTTGTATCGGAGATCGGTATGAATCTGATATTCGGCCGCTGGTTGAATTGGGGGGAGATGGAGTTTTAATCAATAAGCCAGGAGATTTAAAGGAAGTGTACCAGGATCTGTTTTATGGCACATTGAAGGAAAAACAGAATACCTCCTACAAATTTTTTGGCATTAAAGTGGGCGGGAGGTAAGAATAATGAAAGTCCTTATTTTGGGCGGTACAGGAGCTATGGGAAGACCGCTTGTCAAATACTTAAGTAAAAACAAGGAAAATGACGTATATGTAATTTCTCGTAGAGTACAATTTTCTTATGAGAACAATGTGCATTATATACAAGGAAATACCTTTGATAACGCATTTTTCCATGAAATAATCAGGAAACGTTATGATGTCATCATTGATTTTATGATTTGGAATCCGAAAATCCTAAAGCAAAGATTGAAGCTGATTTTTGATAATTGCCACCAATATATTGCAACAGGTACATCCTCGGAATATATAGGAACAGATGAACTCATTACCGAAGAAACACCACGACTCTATGATTTCTACAGTGATAAAGAGCGAAAGCAAAGATTTCGCTATCATATCAAAAAATCAGAGGCAGACGATATTATCATACAGTCAGATTATAACCATTGGACCATTATTCGGCCATGGGTTACATTTAATACTACTAAAAATCCTCTTGTAACGACTCCTTTGAGTGTATGGATGTGGCGATACTTGCACGACAGAACAATATTTTTGCCACGGGTGGTAATGGATAAGAGATGTTCTTTGACTTATGGGGGAGATGCAGCGCGGGCCATTCAAAAGCTAACCGGGAATCCAAAAGCTTTTGGTCAGGTTGTCAATATTGCGACAAATAAATCAACCACCTGGGCAGAGGCTGTAGAAATCTATCAAAAAATTTTGTGGGAACTTCGTGGGAAGGTCATGAAGATTTATCTATTGCCTGATGCCTCTGAAATTTGGAGAAATATCCCCAGCCAATTTGACCCACTTGCACAAGACAGATTTTATAACAGAAGTTTTTCCATAGAAAAGCTCAATAAAATCTGTGGAGAAGAATTTGTATTTGGCAATCTTTACGATGATCTTAAAATATGTCTTGAACAGACTTTAAACGATCCAACTTATATTCTTGGTTCTCCTTCGCCGGAGTTTAATGGTCTGATGGACAGGCTGGCTGGAGAACATACGCCTCTGAATATGTACAAGAGGCCACAACGTCATAACTATTTGACTGCGTGTAGTGCATCTAGATCCTGGATCAAACGTGTTTACCGGTATATAAAAAATGATAAATATCAGTATCTTTATAGCAAGTATTAAAACAAGACCGAGTTATAAAAAATCAGGGTATATATTTTTTATTGGATTAGTCACCCAGTTGATGAAATAGTAGACAAGAAATGGATGGGCTAAATTATGATCCAGAAAATAAAAAAATACCAGTTCCTATTTGAAGAGTTAGTCAAGCGAGATTTTAAAAAAAAATATAAACGTACCGTTTTAGGAATGGCGTGGAGTATATTATCCCCCTTATTGACCCTTTTAGTAATGCGGTTGGTATTTACCCAGTTCTTTGGCCGAAATACGCCTCATTATACAACCTATCTTTTCTGTGGAACTTTAGTTTTTTCTTATTTCAACGAATCTACTAGTCAAGGAATGCACTCTCTTATGGGCAATTCAGGTATTTTCACAAAAGTCAATGTTCCAAAATATCTTTTTTTGCTTTCTAAAAATGTACAGACTCTTATTAACTTTGGACTGACTCTTTGCGTATTTTTTGTTTTTTGTATTATTGATCGAATTACCTTTACTTGGAAGTTTATCTTTCTTTTATACCCCATTATCTGCTTAGTCTTGTTCAATATTGGTGTAGGGCTGGTTCTTTCTGCGCTATTTGTCTTCTTTCGGGACATTCAATATTTATGGTCTATTTTTACCCAGCTCCTTATGTATATGTCTGCTATTTTCTATACCATTGATAAATATAATCCCACGATTCAAAATCTTTTTCTAATGAATCCTGTCTATCTTTTCATCCGTTACTTTCGTAAAATCGTTATTGAAGCTACTGTTCCTACAGTGTGGTTTCATCTGCTGCTGTTGACGGATGTTATCATTATTCTGGGAATTGGATTTTGGATGTATAAAAAATATAATACAAAATTTCTATACTATGTGTAACTGGGGAGAAAATAAGGCATATGAAAAATAAAAAGATAGCACGAAATGGTTTGATTGATATAATGCGGCTGGTTTTTGCCCTGCTCATAACAATATATCATTTCTACTCTAATGGAGAAGAACATTTCCCTGGTGGGAGATTTGGCGTAGAATTTTTTATGATCTTAGCAGGTTTTCTGCTTTTAGCATCCTGGGAAAACAGACATATTTCAACGCTCCCGATAGAAGAGCGCCAAAGTTATTGGATAAACTATATGAAAAAAAGGTATAGCCATTTTTTCTGCTTCACGTTAGCCGCATTTATTGCTGCTTTTGTTATCATGCGGATTTGGCACCAACAGATTTATGATATCGCAGGTATTTGTGACAATCTGTCTGGAGATATTTGGGAAGCTATGCTGGTAAAAATGAATGGGCTTAATAAAGGTACAGCCATGATAAATACACCTACCTGGACATTGAGCTGCATGCTTTTCGTTGAATTTTTTATTTTAGGTATGTTGACCTTTTGTAAACGTCCTTTTCTCGCTTTTCTAATGCCGCTCAGTGTGATTTTTGGTACAGGATATTGGATGAATTTAGAAAGTATTGATATACGTTTGTTCCATACATTTTTTACTTTTGGTATGCTGAGAGTTTATCTGCTAATGTGTTTTGGCATATTTTCCCATCAAATTTCCCAAAAAATAAAACTTATTTCCTTTTCAAAAACTGGACGCAGCTTGCTTACTGTTGCAGAGTTAACTGGATACACAATATGTTTATTAATTTGTTTTTTCCGAGATAGCAGGAATTATCAGTTCTGTTTCATTTTAATTGCAACATTTGTTGTGGGGATAAGCTTTTCCCTGAAAAGCTTTGCTGGGAGTATACTCCCAGCAAATAATTTTACTAGCTTTTGTGCGGAATTTTCTTTTAGCTTATACTTAATACATTACCCTATATTAAGAATTTTTAAATATACTTATGAGGAGGTCAGCGATCTATACCGGCAAAAATTTGTATTTTTTTTCTTAGTACTTTCGGTAACGCTGATCTACATGTTTTTCATGCGGGGAGTGTTAAAAACACTGCCAGTCGTAAAGCAAAAATTGAAATCTGTAATATTGGAGCAAACATGAAAGTTCTAGAAGTAAAAAATGTTTCCATACGCTATATAACAGGGGACTTTAAAGATATCGGACTAAAGGAATATGTCATACGGAAATTGAAAGGCTGTTACCATGTGCAAGAATTCTGGGCAGCTCAAGACATTACATTCTCTCTGGAAAAAAGGGATATGCTGGGCATTATCGGCACCAATGGAGCAGGGAAGTCTACACTGCTGAAAGCGGTATCTGGCATTATGGAGCCTACCAAAGGTTATATAAAGCGTCAAGGGAATATAGCTGCCCTTCTAGAACTAGCCAGTGGTTTTGATGGAGATTTGACTGTACGGGAGAATGCCTATCTGCGGGGAGCTATGATAGGCTATACTCGGAAATTTATGGATGAAACTTATGGCAGTATAATTGACTTTGCGGAGCTGGGAGATTTTCAAGATCGTCCCTTCAAACAGTTGTCTTCAGGAATGAAGTCCCGTCTGGCTTTTTCTATCGCTTCAAGAGTTCAACCAGACATTCTTATTTTAGATGAAGTTCTTTCGGTGGGAGACGGGGCTTTTCGTAAAAAGAGCGAATTAAAGATGCGGGAAATCATTCAAGGTGGTGCTACAACTATTCTAGTAAGCCATTCTATCCAGCAAGTGCGGGAAACGTGCAACAAGGTTTTGTGGTTGGAAAAAGGCCAGCAAATTGCTTTTGGAAGTGCAGACATTCTCTGTGAATTATACCAGCAATATTTGAATAAGAAAATAACTTTACAGCAGGCAAAAAGTAGCTGGGATAACTTAATTTAGCCTGCTTTCCATAATTTTGCATACAAAGTAAGTAAAAGAGAAATAAAATAATAAAAATTATTATGATTATCTTTATAATAAAGGAGTAAATATAATAATATGTCTTTGATTTCTCCTGTTTTTCTGCTGTTTCTTTTAACTTTGATTATAGTATATTATTGTTGTCCAGCAAAATATCGTTGGCAAATTCTTTTGCTGGCAAGTTTAGTATTTTATTGTTGGGGTGGCGAGTATCAAGCATTATTATATTTGTTAACGACAGCATTTACGACATGGTTTGCAGCAGTTGTTATTAGTAGAATTTCAAAGTATAATACAAAATATTTTCAGTTAGATACTGGATTAAATTCCGAAGAAAAGAAAGCATTAAAAGCGAATGCCTTGCGAGAAAAACAAATCGTATTGTTTTTTACGTTAATTTTAAATCTTTTGATTTTAGGCATAGTCAAGTATGCTAATTTTACAATTAAAAATTTTTTTCAAATTTGGAATTTGTTTGGGTATTCTCACACTACAATTCCCACATTAAAGCTACTGGTTCCATTAGGAATTTCTTTTTATACATTTCAATCATTAGGATATCTTATTGATGTTTATAGAGGACAAATCAAGGCTGAACAAAGTTTTGCAAGATACCTGTTATTTGTCTCATATTTTCCACAAATAATACAAGGCCCTATTGGACGATATGATTCTCTGTCCCAACAGTTATCTGTTTCTCACCAATTTCATTATGAGAATTTAAAGCATGGTGCAATTTTGATGTTGTGGGGTTATGTCAAGAAACTGGTTATTGCCGATAGAATTGCTCCCTTTGTGATTGCAGTAAGCAAAACCCCAGAGAAATATGATGGTAGTATTATTGTTGTATGTGTTCTCTTTTATTCCATTCAGCTTTATGCAGACTTTTCCGGTGGAATTGATATTATAAGGGGTATTTCTCAGATGTTTGGTATTCATCTGACATCAAACTTTAAGCGTCCTTATTTTGCCACCTCATTAGGAGATTTTTGGCGGCGTTGGCATATCAGTTTGGGAGCTTGGATGCGGGATTATGTTTTTTATCCCTTAGCGACTTCAAAATGGGTAACTAAAATTGCAAAATCAATTAAAAAAAGCAATAAAAATCTCGCCAAAGCTTTTCCGGCAATAATTGGAAATCTTCTTGTATTTTTTATTGTTGGTTTGTGGCATGGTGCAGAATGGAAATACATTATATGGGGCATTTTTAATGGAACCATTTTGGCTATCAGTATTTTATTAGAACCATTTTATAGTAGATTCCGTGAAACATTTCCCTCATTAAAAATAAATCCTCTTTGGCATGCTTTTCAAATTGTCCGTACATTTTTTATTGTTTGGCTTGGAGACTTCTTTGACATCTGTTCTGAAATACGCATGGCATTTTTTATGATAAAAAAAGCCTTTTTTGACTTCCATATTTCGGCGCTTAAATCTGGTGATGTCCTAAGTTTAGGACTTGGAAAACAAGACTATATTATCTTACTATTGGCAGTTTTACTTTTATTTATCATTTCCCTTTTCCAAGAAAATGGTGTAGAAATTCGTCGATGGTTAGATCACCAATGCATATTTGTTCGTTGGCTATTGCTGTATGCACTTTTGTTTTTCTTTATCTCCTTTGCTGTAACAGGGATTGATGCTATGGAGGGCTTTATGTATGCAATTTTTTAAAAGATGGCAGGTACATATTGTTTTATTTATCCTGGGCTTTTTTCTTTTGAATATGATCATTGAGTTCCTATTTTTGCGAATTGATGGCGACAATATGCTTATGATGACTGATATGCAACAGACAGAGAACATTGATATTGTATTTGTAGGAAATTCCTATAGTCGCAGGTTCATTGATAATACATCTGTTGAAACTATATTAAAACTGGATACTTTTAATTTATCCAGTCTTTCAATCGGAATTGATGGAAGCTATGCAATGATGCAGGAGATGTTTGACTACCACAAGCCAAAAATTGCGGTATATGTTTATGATTATGTTTCAGAAGCAGTCATTGTACAAAATAGACTGTGGCCATTTC
>CAMUFS010000051.1 GCA_947088195.1 uncultured Clostridia bacterium | reverse complement strand
ACGAGCTTAGCATCTGCTACGTTTTTCACTAAGCGGGAGCGCGGTGACGGAGGACTATAGCCAATTCTCTGGGCGGACCTACCTCGAACATGATTCTACTATTACAAATAAGCGATAACTATATTTTATATAAAGTATGCTTGAAAATATAAGATATATAAACGGATATAAAAAACATATAAATTTGCATATTTCTTTATTTGCTTTTTTATAGTATACTTAAATTACCACAATGCAATGTTTGGAAGTCCCCTCCAAACCGCTAATAAAAATGAATTTTGGGAGGATATTATGGCAGCGAAGGAAACTAAAAAGGGTAATATATTATATCAGGCCGGACAGCCTCTTGACAATCTGCATATTATCGCAGGCGGCAAGGTTCGTGCCTTCTTCCCCGGCGGAGAACTTCTTCTTGGCAAGGGAGATGTAATTGGACTCTGCGATCTCTATCACGGCGTCCATTCTTTATCTTATGAGACAGTGGAGGACACACAGACAGGAACCTATCCCTACCGCAAGCTTGCTGATCTGGAAGCTTTATTACGAATCCCTGAAATCACTCACTTTTTCTTGTATAGCAGCGCCAGACAAACGGCTGCCCTCTTTCGTGCATTTGAATCTTCAAAACAGCAGGCTGATGATTTTTATGAGATGCTGTCTACCTATTATAAAAGCTATAAAAGCTTGTGTGAGAGCACAAATGCACCGGCAAAATCTTTGTCTTCACTGGAGTCGGCAGAAAAGCTTTCCATGCGAAGCAAGCCAGATTTCTATCTCACACCCTACTATACAAGCTTTAATGACGCTAACACAGTAAAGTATTCCTTCTTGTCCTCCTCTGCTCTTGCAGAAGGTTTTTTAATGCAGGCAAGCAAGGATGTTAAAAGTGTGGTGGCAGCTTGTCAGGAAATTTATGATTATATGAAGCTTTGCAGCAGTACTTTGTTAAATAGAGATTCCATTGATCTCTATGAGCTTTTTACTACCTTGCGGCTTTATCTAAAAAGCGAAGAGGCTGACTGTACAAAGACAGATCATGCCATCGCCTCTCTTTCAGAACAGATTGAGCGTTGTACTTATCTAAATAAAGAGCTTTGTCAACAGAGATTTGCCCGCTATCAACAAAGACTGGAAAATAGTGAGGCTGTTCCTTCTGTGGATGAGGTCAGCGATTCTGATTTTGAGGGTTCTCTGGATCGCATTCTCTCTTATACTGGACTGGATATTTCTATCTGTGGAGAATTTAGAAAATTGCTGGAGCAGTATCAAAATATGTCAGACAAAAATGGAACGGATGATAGTTGCAGGGCTTTGCGGCTAAAAATCACAAAAGCATTTTATCCTATTTATATGGCTGCTTTCCTAAACAGTCTAAAAGATTCCTCCATCCCTGTCCCTGTAAAAATGTTCCTTCATTTTGGATATATGGATGAGAAATTGGCTGGTTTTGCCAATGCAAAGCTTATGTACAGACTTGCCATTCAGCTTGATCAGAAAGCGGAGGGGCGTGTCTACACCTTCTATCAGTGGCTTCTTGCCATCTACAATGGAAAGAAAGAGCCCAGCCGCAATGAATTTGACAATGATTTCCCAGCTCATCTAAGAGAACAGAAAAATAAAGGTGAGATCACAGAGGCCCAAGAGGCAGAGATGCTGAAAAACCCAATAGAATGGGTTAAATTTGAATTGGAAAATGTATTTCCTATGGTGCATAAAATTACCTTTGGACGTATTACCACCTTCTGTCCTGTCTTTTCTGAGCACAATATCTTTAAAAGTCTTGATCAGGCCTTTGTCACGGAAAATGCCGTGGATACTGTGTTCCAGATGATACGAAGCACCGATTATTCCGCTTACTACCGAGAGACTAATTTTAGCAGTCCTGAGCACAATATTGTGCGTGAGCCGGTACAGGTTGAGATTCTTCCTGATATTATCCTGACACCATGTGCTGGAAATCGGAGCGTTATGTGGCAGGAAATTGAGGGAAAGAAACGTACTACCCCGGCAAGAATGTTTTTGCCTGCCTTCCATATGGAAAGTCTCTCTGACAGCCTGATCCATCTGACAGGAGAATATCGCTGGGAGATGTGCAAGCGCATCCAAGGTGTTCGCTGGAACGATCTCTCGGAGCGCTCACTCACAAGTGAATATTGTGATTACGCTCAGTTCTACCGCAAAAATCCAGATCTGTCCACCGATGCAAAGGATAAGGTTAAGATAGCTCTTCAAAAGGCAAAGAATAATTATAAGGAAATGTTTGTCAATGATTATATGACATGGATTCTGTTTGAAGGAAATGGTTCTCCCCGCCTTAATAAAGTAGCAAGGGCCATCCTTTTTATGCATTGCCCATTTTCATCAGCAATTCGCGCAAAGCTTACGGCAAATCCACTCTATAAGGAAATGTTAGAGGCATATAATGTTAGAACAGGGCAAAAGCTGCATCATTTAGAGGCTGCCTGCCAGCGCTTCCGCGCTCGCGGCAATGCCGTACCTGAAGAATTGATAAAACAGAAAGCTTTCTTAGAAAGCTAATAGTTATATTCTCCATCACCCCGCTTTCGCTTAGCGTCTGTTACGTTTCTCACTAAGTGGAAGCGGAGCGGGAAATAATTCTTTTATTTATCTCGCAGTTTTTCAAAGCTTCTTGAATAACCAAAACATTGTTTATATAATTTTCTGCCAACATATTCTTTATATCTATAACAGCGATCCCGATAGAACTCATTCCAATAACTAATCATTCTATCATGACCTTTTAAAAATTGTTGTAAATTTAAAACACAAAATTTTTTTAGCGAGGTTGTATCCCTTAAATATAATTTTTCATATATAAGCTCCACTATTTCCATTACATATTCATCCGACAATTTCAAAATATATGGATATACCCATTTGTACCTATCATTATCAAGCAGAAATTTTAAATGTTTTTCACGCACAAATCCATCATAGCTTCTACTATAAATTGCGTGATAAATAGTTTTTTGTATTTGCGTAAGATGAGTAGAAATTCTTATCTCATCTTCCATATAATAAATGCGATAGGGAAAAGATATTGTCTCTCCATTTTCCAAACTATAAGTACAATATTGTTCCGATTGTCCAATCCCTAGATTTTTATATAATTTCATGGGAATATATTTTTCAACCATCAAGACATCATCACGCAATGCTTTTGGAAAACCAGCCTCAAACATTTTCTCACCTCGCCAAAATAACCAAAATTTTCTCTTTCCTAATTTTTGATTTTTTAATATCATTATGTATGGTACGTCACCATCTTACCCATTAATTCTTTCGTATCAGAATTTCCAATAAATATTGTGGTAGTTTGATCTGGTTCTATTTCTTTTAACTCCTTCAGACTCACAATCTTATAATTTTCTCCGTCTCTTCCTATATTTTTTACATAACCACAAACGGTTCTCTCTGATTGATATTCAAGTACCAAATCACAAATATGTTTTAGGGAATTATATTGTTTCTCATGTGTTAGATTATAAAGACATAATATCGTATCACTCATCGCTGCACAACTGATTCTTCTCTCTATTTTCTCCCATGGTGTTTGCTGATCATCTAAGCTTATCACCATAAAATCATCCGATAGGGGTGCCCCCAACACCGCACCACCACTCAATGCCGCAGTTACACCCGCAATTACCTCAACGTGATTCTCCGCAATTTGCTGTTTCTCTGCCAGCTTATAAATTAAAGCTGCTACACCATAGATAGCACTGTCCCCACTACAGATATAAGAAATACACTTTCCTTTTTCTGACTCTGCCAAAGCTCTCTCGCAATATCCTTTCTCCTCCTGTGCTATTGTGGTAATGTACTCCTTATGTGGGTAGTATGCTTTTATTAATTTCACACAAATTGTGTCACCAAAAATAACATCACTCTCCCACAGAGCATCCTCTGCCTCCTTTGTCATATATGCTGGACCTCCCGGACCAATTCCCACTACATATAACATCTTTGCACACTCTCCTCCTCTTAAGGTGCAATCCCTTGCTTTCCATTCCATGCAGGAATCCCACACAATACAAACATTCCTGTTATGGTTAGCTTTTCTATGTATTTGCAACTATATGGTATGCTAATTATATTATTATCACATTTAGCCCCATGTTGCGATTATACAATATTGAAAGGAAGATAGCAAGCGCTTCGGAGAGTGTCCACAAATTGGAAAAAAGAGAAGACTCTTCTAAGCAATCGAGTAGGGGATGCTTTTCTCACCTACTCGTCGCGCGACCTATGCGCTACATTAGTGGCATATTTCCTCTGCACAGATCTGCGCATAAAAATAGCAGCAATGTATTTTTATACATTACTACTATTTTGATATTTATATTCTCTTTTTCATACTTTGTATATATTTATACTTCTCTTAAAAAATCTTGCTCTCCATTTAATAATTTTAAAATATCTATAGATTTGGATAATCTTTCCCAGTCTCTGACATAATCATTATAATATATGCTATCTAATCTTTTATTTCCTCTTGTTTTCCAATCCCACTCCACAAGAAATCTTTTTAATAATACCACATTTTTAATATCGGTTTGCTCGGAATAGAAACATATCTTTTTATATGTAAGTCTATCAAATATATTTAAATATTTCTCTTTTTGTTCGGTATTTGCATCCAATCCCCATTTCAAAAAAATATTATCAACATTCACCCTTTTTACTCTTCTATCCCATTGCTGTTTTGCCTCTGCAAATTCCGTGCAATGTACAAATTTTATTTTTACCTCTCCCCAATGATTTTTTATAATACCTATTGGATATTCATTTTTTCTAAGACTTCCTTCTCTATATAATTCCAAGGGTTTATCTATATACTCTGTAAAATGTGAAACAAATAATGCATACGACTCTTCATCAAAAAGTGTATTTATAGTTGGCGACGAAAATTTTAATCCTAAATTTTTATATAAATATCCTCCCATACAATCTTCTGTTAATATTGTAATCGGATTTTCTAACAATTTTATATATCTTCCAAAATCAAAATTAGATATATTAAATACCCATCCTTGTATAATAATATTTTCATCTATGCCAAGATGAACAATCTCCTGCCTTATTTCATAAAAATATTTTTTACTTGTAACAATAATATAATCAAATTGATACTCTCTTAATTCTTCTTTTTTTTATTACTTTATATCCATCATAGTTATCTGTTATAATGTCTTTAGAAACTATAGCTATAATAGAAATATTCTTTTTTAAAATCTCAAGCCTTACTGAATGATGGATTCCTTCATATCCTTCACCCATTCCCCATAATATACACTTTTTCATATTTTTGTATTTCCTCCGAGCACCCATTTACTCTAAAATCTTAGCTCCCGAATATTATGTATGGTATCTTCATAAGGTCTTCCCTTTCCAAACAGCAATGTCGTTCCAAGTACAAACCCTTTGACTCCTTTTGGAGCATATTCCAGTATTCTGTCTGCGCTGCAGGCACCATCCCAATATAGCTCAAAATCCATATCTTCTTTTATAGACAATAATTTAGTAATTTTTTTTCCAACATAAGGCAAGTACATCTGACCTGCATTCCCCGGATTTACAGACATTACAAGAACCTTCTTGACAATTCGCAGCATCTCCATCACAGTCTCCACTGAAGTTCCCGGATTAATAGCAATACCCGGTATCATACCGGCGTTAATAATACTTTGCAGAGTAGTAGATGGGTGATACTCAGCCTCAGGATGAATATAAACAGTATCACCCTTTCGCAAATTATTAAGAAAAAGTCCAATACGGTTATTAGGATGTTCAATCATTAAATGTATATCCAACGGTTTATCTGTGGCACCAGCTATATACCGCATATCATTGAGAGACATAGCAAAATTGGGAACATATCTTCCGTCCATAATATCAATGTGAAAAGAATCTATACCCCCTTCCTCTAATTCCTTCACCTCTTTTTCCAAATTTCCATAATTTGCGCACATCATGGAAGCTGTCAATTCAAAATTCATTATATACCTCCTATATCAATCATTCTCTAATTTACAACTTTATAAGAAAATTAAAATCATAAAATGTCGATTATGTTAAATCTGTTATCTTTGTCATTCGATTAAAAAATGGATCTTCTACAATTAAATCAAGAAAATTTTTGTCTAAAATAGTAATTTTATGTATGAGTGATAAAAAAATTTCATCTATTTTTTTACCTGAGTATCGTTCCATCTTTGTATATTGCTGGATATACATCTGAAAATATTCAAAAATTCCCCTTTGAATCTCCAAAACACAATCGATTGCTTCTTTGCTTCTCGTCTCTTCTGTATAACATGCCTCTCCATTCTCATCAAATTTAATGATCGATGGCATAGGAGATGTCAATACGGTTTCCAAAATATAATAATCATCAAAAATAATACTGCCCTCTCTTTCATCTTCTGTATAATAGGCCACAATATCCAGCCCCATCTTTTTCATATTTTGAGATTCTAATTGTAAAAAATAAAATCCTTTCAAATGATTTTCAAGCAGGCGTCCTATATATAACTGGCTTGTCCCCTTTGCCACAAAATCAAAAAAAGCAATATCGCCATCTTTTAAATTTAAATGATTTATATATGTTATATAATTTTTTCTATCAACTACAGACTGTTCCAATATTTTCTGGCTATAATCCAGCAAAGTATCTGTGCCCTCCTCTTCTATTGTAATCCCAAATCTTTCCTGTAGTTGTTCTTTTAGGCTGCCGCTAAATTTCATATTTTCCACATATTCAATATCCTCCGTTTTTTCTATTCCTGCACGAATGGCAGCGATTCGTGATGTCAAAAAATAAACAGATGGCTTATTTATATTCCATTCATCATATAATTTCTTTATCAAATATCCATCTCTGGCACAAAACCAAAGATTTTGTATTTTGTTATTTTTTACCTCCTCTCTAAGCCATAAAACAAAATCACTAATGATAGGAGCAAAAAATAAATAGCCTATATCATATGCACTATTTACACAAATTCTTTTTTCTTTATCCTTAAATTGAAAGGGACTATTAAATATTTTTGCCACAAACATCCCTATTTTTATTTTGTCAAGCAATTCATTTGTATATTCCCACAATCCCATATATCCTGACATCTCGAGCAGATCAACCCCACTATATAATCGATATGAGGATATATCATTCTTTTTTGCACTCTCAATATCTGCAATTACATCATCACCAATATGTAATACCGATCTATCACCTGTTTTTTTCTTTAACTCCTTAAAAAGCTCCTGTGTCTTTGCGGTTTTATATTCACAAGAAATTAGGATATCTGTATAAGAAGTAATTTTACATTTTTTCATTACTTCTTTTATCTGTTGTCTGGAATAATAAGAATCTGAGACAATATAAACTTCTTTTCCCAGCTCTTTTATTTTTATAAAAATCTCACAAACTTCTTTTCTTGGAACCATTAGGTTGTAATCTATCTGCCATTCCAGTTCTGATATTTTTTCAGGATCCAATTCTGATATTTTATATATCTCTTTCATATAAATATATATTTCTAAAAGAGTAGGTGCCTTATATTTTGATAATTCTTTTTCACAAAACATCCGCTTTTGTGAAAAATCTTCTATATAGATTTCATGTTCTTTTAGATTTATATCAACCATTTCAAATATATCTGACAGAAATAATGTCTGTCGCATAACCAGGGTATCAAACAGATCAAAGCTGATCACATCATTATCTTCCACTATCTTCCATAACTGCTGAACGGTTATCTCTTCTATATTTTTAAAATGATATGCAATCTTTTTTTTATTGCATAAATTCATTCCTCTTACATCAATCAAATCAATATGGTTTTTCTCACAAAGGTTTCCTATGCGCTTTGCTATCGCCCTACACGATCCCGGTCTCGCCACCACTATAATCAATTCAACAGAATCATGTATTGCCTGCTCCAGTGAGATAATAGGCATATCATACAACGTTCCCGTTTCTCTATAGCTATCTAATAATCCCATTATTTGAAAGCTTTCTCTTATCTTTTCCAAAGCTTTCTCTGTCTCAATCCCCAAACCATAGATTGCTATTTTTTTTCCTTTATATTTTTGAAGCTTTTGTAATATATCAGACACCGTCTATTCTCACTTTCTTATAATTCTTCTATTATTTTCAATAGCTCTCTCTCAAAAACCCCCAATGAAAAATAAGTATCATAAATTCCCCTCGCTTGAATTCCCAAATTTTTTAGTTGAGCTCTGTGATTAATACACCATTCTATCTTTTCTGATAACTCCCCTATATCTTCACTGCGAAAAATCATACCATTCACATTATCTTGAACAAGAGCTGCCGTCCCCACAACATCGGATAAAATACATGGAACCTGATGCATCATCGCTTCTGCGGCAACGGTTGGCATGGGATCTTCTCTGGAAGAACAAATAAAAACATCTGCGTCATCTAAAATTTTATTAATTTCCTCTCGATTCATTGTGCCAGTTATAATAATTTCTGGTATTTTATCTGCCACCTTTTGTATTTGCTGTGCCATCAAAGATGTCCTTTGCCCTATAAAATAAAATTTTGCTTTTCTACGAATACTTGGCGATAGCTTTTGTACAGCCTGAACTAATATATCTTGTCCCTTTCTCGCTTCTATATAACCAATAGAAACAAAACAAACTTTCTCTTCTATATTATTTTTCTTTCTGTAAAAGCCCTCATCTGCCACTCCATAAAGCAACCTCTTTACAACTATATCGGGTATATAAGCTTTTATCATTTTCTCTGGAACATCCCCAACTGCCAAAATATTTAAATTTCTACAATCAAGGCAACGTAAACTTTCTTTATTCACACCATCATAAAAAAATTTCGAATCATGCAACCACCAAATAATTGGTATCTCTACATTTCTTTCTGTCAAAAATACATAATAATTAATTGTATTACAAAATATATAGGAAAATTTATTTGTCCACTCAGCATTTTGCATTGTTTCTATCTGTAAATTTACATCTACCATAACTGGAATATTATCATACAATAATTTCTCCCTTAAAGGTCCATCTATCATAGAAGCCAATACCACCAAAAATCCCTTTTTTGATAAAATTTTTGCGGCATAATAAAGTGCCAGTGCAGGTCCACCAAGATTTAAATCATGAGACAACAGCAATATCTTATTTTTTAATTTTCCTTCAGTATCTACTATTTTTTCTGCATTACCATAATATATAATGGGCTTCTTTTTCACTCTTTTATATAATAGATTATGCAAATCATAAAAATGATATATTTTATTTTCTTCTACTCCCAATTCTATAAGCTGTTGTTTCATCTCTTTATAATAAAAACTAAGTATCACAATAGCATCATAGACATATGAAATCCCTTCTTGTGGGAACAGCACCTGTATTCCATCTATATATGTATTATGTTTTACAGAAGAATTGTCAAGCAGCGCTAAAATATCCTCTGGTTTAAACCATTTCTTATAGCGCTCATAATAATCTCCTGTGCCAAATAAAAGATACTTCATAGACTGTCCTCCCACATTCTCTTCTTCAACTTTACTTTTTCATCATAAAATCCACTATTTCTTCGACTCCAAAAATTTTCCCTCTATATTTTTTTTCTAATTTTTCTCTAATAGGAACCACCTCATAGGCCGAAATAACAATAGCATCCACCTCTGGAAAATAATCCTCTGGACGGTATATCCCAAAATCCTCTCCAAATTGTCCAACATATCTGTCTATTCCAAACATTACAGAAATCTTTTCCTTCTTCATCTGCAATAATAAATGTTTTCCAAGAGATGCCATGCCATATATGGCAACTGTACTTATTTCATGAGAATCAAAAAATGCCTTAAAATTGACTCTTTCTTCTTGCTCCAAAAATAACCATTTATCTAATATCGTAAATAACTGTTTAAATTTTTTAACATTATAATCTAACGACAACATTCCTGCCATAACATCATTTCTATTATTCCAGTCTATCGTTTTTTCAACTGTATCCACTTCCTTCACAGAATCCTTTACAGCTTCCAGATACCCATATTTATCTGTCTCATCTGGTTCCAAGTACATACCTTCTCCCCATTCATTCCATGCATTTATAAATAACAACTCATTTCCATAGCTTATACTTTTTTGAAGAAGCTCTGTCATTTGTTTCTGAAATAATTTCGGGCTACTATGTATAAAGCCCTCCCCACTTTTCCCTCTTCTTGGTGTATCATCATATCCAGAAACTCCACAAAAAAAAGTCTTATAATCAAAGATAGGAGCTGAATTAAGAATCTCTTTACATAATTCTTTATATTCAAAGCATCTGACGCCGTTTTTTATCTCAGCCTTTCCTGCTTCATTTAATTGGTTCAAACTATTTCTTGGCTCATAAATAATAGCTGCATCCAAATATTTATTGGGCGCATTTAGATGTGCACCAATTAAATATAACCCTTGTAAACCTGCTTGAACAGCCAACTTACGCCAGAGCTCTGTCATTTCTGAAAGAACTGCAATATCGTCGGGGCTATAAAAAAGAAATACTGGCTTTCCTTCTATTTTGATATATCTTTTATCCAAAAAGAATGGCAAAAGATATTCAAAATGCTTCTTCCATTCTAAAGCACCACCATACTCCTGATCCACCAAAATTCCATTCTGTCCCTTACTTCCTTCTTTCTCATAGCGCTCTGCCCATACATTGCCACTTATTCTGCTCCATGAACGTATCCACGGCTCACTTGCCCAATTAAAACAAAATGGCATATCAATTTCCTTCCATTTCAGAAGGTTTTCCGCTGGAAGCTCTAATTCTTTTTTTCCATTTTTAAAATAATAATGGTAAAAACAAAATCCGTCGATACCATACTTTTTTGCTAATTTTGCCTGCCATTCCATCGTCTCTTTTCGACTTAAGTCATAATAATTATCATAGTAAGGAACCCTTGGTTCATTATGTTCTGAAAAATATTTCTGTGCAGTTTTTACAGATTCCCAATCTGTAAATCCTTTTCCCCACCATTCATTATTATCCTCATTTTCATAAAATTGCGGCAAATATATTGCTAGAATCTTAGGTATTATCATTTTCTCATTCCTTCTTCACCACAGCATACACAATTAATGGGTAATACATATCATTTATTTCAAAATCCTTTTTCTTTATATCCTCTTGACACAGTCCATTTAAGTGCGCCGAAACTGTCTTGACATTGCCATAGCTTCCAGTTTCTAATACATGCATGGATAGCTCTGACTCAAACATTCTGTCAAAAACAGCTTTATTAAAATTAAAATAACATCCATAATTATCCATGCATCTTCTGGAATTTTGCGAAAGACCAGAACAAGTTATTAACACATACCCTCCCTTTTTTAACAGGCGGCAAATATTATGTGCGGCACTTTTTAAATCAAATATATACATCAGTGTTTGTGTCAAAATAAAGCAATCTGCAACCTCATCTCGTATCCCTAAACCATTCTCCAAATTTGCTTGAAAAGTTATCTCTGCACCCACTGCATCAACATCCATAACAATCGCATTTTTAACTCTGTCCTCTCCATATTTTTTTGTATAGAAAGCACTCTCAACTTCAAGCACATCCCCTTTTATTAAAGTTTTATTATCAGATAAAAATTTCTCAATATAATACCGATCGACCGGCGTTCCCCTTTCTGTGCCAAACTGCAAGCTAATAGGCTTTATGTCCATTGCTGCTATTTCTCGTATCAAAGAATATCTATTATAATACGCCTTTCGCAAAAAGCTTCGCCATTCCTCTTCATTTGTTATAATAAATTTCTCTTTTGTCTTTGTAATACAAGTAAAATAATCTTGTTCAAACTCTATACATTCTAAATAATCCTTTAAGGATTCTTCGTTTTCAAATAATGGCTGTTCTAAATATGGAAAAACAAACCGTTTTGGATTTACTACTTTTTTGCTAAGCTGGCGCCACATGCTTACAAAATGAACTGACATAAAAAAGATCTCTATATCCTCTTGGAGATCTATATCCTCTGGATTTATTATATTTATATTTGTGTTCTCATAATTTTGTGTAGTATGTTGTTTTACTTTATTATCTAAAAAGGCAACAATATTATATTTTTTCATTATTGCTGCCTTTTTCCATTCAAAATACTTTCCTGTTCCAAATACAAGGATATCTTTCATTATTCATCCTTTCTTTTTATATAGGTATTTCAATTTCTAATAATTCACGCAAAGAAATAATATGTTCAAATCCTAATTGTGACAATTCTTCTTTTATATCTGAAAAATAATAGATTGCTGTCACTACCACAGCATCCACCTTTAAAAGTCCTTCTTGTGGTTTATATATTTGTAATTTTCCATCCTCCGTCTCTATAACTTTTTTATCAAGTATATAGGCAACGCCAATCTCCGTATTAGCAAGTTCACAACAAAGCAATCTACCTAATTCTGCATATCCATACACTGCAATGGTATTATATCCAAATGTTTTCAATATTGATGCAACAGAATAGCCTTTTAGCTTTAATTCCATCCATCGTATTAATACCCAATAAAAAAGTGTACTTTTTTGAAGTCGTTTTTCTAATTCAACCGTAGAACTATATGGGTTATCACTGGAATACATACACGTATAGACCTCAATATAATGTTCCTGTAATCTATTTTGCAATGCCCTGTACTGTGCCATACTTTTCGCATACTTATCATATGGCAGACTATGAAGCTGCGACGAATGAAATTGTATCAGATCTATCTTTCTCTCTACTATCTCTGTAATATCCAACATATGTGTAGCGCTCTGCAAAGGATT